>DASXOI010000144.1:0-18578 GCA_036494375.1 Candidatus Udaeobacter sp. | reverse complement strand
CTCGGGCTGCGCTACGCGTTTGTCGGATGGTTCAATTCTCAAGGGAACGCCGGAACTCGCGAACGAAACTTCCCATGACGATCCACTTCGTTTTCCCGCGGTGGACAGCCAGGGATACAGTGTTAACAAATCGAAGTGCTGCGCCTTCGGCAACGTGATCTTATAGAACGTCTCTTCAGCGGCGAGAAATTCGGGAATCGTGAGCGCCGGATTTTTTCGGAGCGCCAAATAGAGGCGTGCCACGTCGAGACCGGCGAGGTTCATGCCGTTGTAGAGGCCATGGCGATTGGCATCGTTCCTAAAAAATGTGTTGTACCAGGCTTCGAATTGACGGCTGAACATCAGGCACAATTCCAGATGCAGGTGTGCACGTTCGCGGTTTATGCCCGTTCCGGTGTAACCCATCACCGCGATGGGTTGACCGCGCTTCACCGTCTCACCGGGCTGCACCGCAATCGAGCTGAGATGTGCGTACAGACTGTAGTAACTCGAGCCGCCCCACCGATGTTCGATTACGATGTACTTGCCATAATTTGAGTAGCCAGCCACGGGACTGATGTGCACAACTTCTCCATCGGCGATGGCGCGCACTTCGTCCCGAGGCTCGCCGTTTGCATCGCGGTGCACGGACCGGATATCGATTCCTTCGTGAAACCGCGTATAAATGAGGCCTCCTCCAGTGCTTTTAGGATCACGGACAAAACCATATTGCCCGCCTTCCCATGGTGCCGCTTTCGCGCCGTCATAGTCTCGGTCGACTGATTGGTAAAAAGCGGGGCCATCTCCCGAAAACAGAGCTTCATTGTCCGTGGGCAGAACAAGATCGAGAACCTGATTTTGTGCCGTTTGCAGTGTTATCGGAGCAGAGGACAGCAGAGCGACAACAACTACGGCGAACAATAGTCGCATGGACGATGAACCTTAACGCTTTGGCTGGCCGGGCAAGCGCCACTGTTTCTTCATTAGCTGAACATCCGCGGCAGTTAGTCCTGACGGAACATAAATTTTTCCATCCGACACTCGCTTGTCGATCTGCAATTCGGTGATCATTCTGCCGTTGATCAATACAAAGAGAAAACCGCCCCGGTGCTCGATGCTCAACGTGTCGAGCACGACGCGTCCGTGATCGTCGAGCTGAAACAATGCACCAAAAGTTCCGTCCTTGGCTGGGTACGGATGAAAGGCCGAGACATCGTGCTCCGTAATCCACGGCAGTTTTTCAATGGCAACATCTTTCCCGGACGAGGTCGCGCGCGCGGGAATAGAGAACACGTCCGTATCTTGAGGGTTTGCTTGCGCATGGACGCGAAAAGTGCAGTGTCGTTCCTTCGCTACTGCATCAATCAGCGCAAAAGTCAGGCAAAATACGAATACACAAAGAGTTCTCATGCCGATCGACTGCGAAGACATTCGCGAGTTCATAAATGCTTTGACACCAATTTTGCAACCCAGAAAACATTTTCGGGCTGTTTGAGGCCTCATGAAGCGCCGTCTTGTTTTGCTCGTTCTGATAGTTTTTGTGGCTGGAGCCATGGTTGGCCAGGACATTACGCCCACGCCTACGCCGGCGCGAAGGCGAGGTTGGTTGAGCCGTATTCTTCATCCGTTTTCTCCCAACATCGTTCCGCAATACAAAGATCCACGGCTGCGTGGGCTCGCCCTCGATCTGCAAATCACTCCCCAAACCGTGAAGCTATCTGAAGTCCGCCAGCTTAGCGTAAAGGTAACACTGGCAAATCTTTCCAAACGGCCGGTTACGCTCGACTTTCCCACGACTCAGCGCATTGAAATCTATCTGATGAATTCTGCGGGCGAAGTGCTGACAAAGTGGTCTGAGAACCACGCAATTGCTGAAAAGCCCGGAACAATTTTGATTAATTCGTCCGAGAGGATCGAGTACAACGAAACCATCTCGACCCGCGAACTTGCGCCCAACAAGGTTTTTATCGCCGAGGTTTTCTTTCCTCAATTTCTAGAGCTGCGCATTCGGCAAAAATTCCTGGCGGTGCCGTGAGCGAAGGTTGGAGTGGTGGAATGATAGAGTAATGGAGTGATGTCTTCTGAAGCATCTTCAATACTCCAACACTCCAATACTCCATTACTTCTTTTCTCCGATTACCACATGCACCCGCAGGGACATCGTGTGCGGCAATACACTGAGGAGTTGCTCCAGCCTTGGGCGGATTCGGCGCTGAGATCAGGGTTAAGAGATATTGCTTTCACCGATCACGACCGTTACCACGCCGGAATTGATTTTGATGAAATCAATCGTTTGCGGGAACGTAATCCCAATTTGCGGATCCGCGCGGGGATCGAGCTGGATAACGATCCAGTCCATTCACCGGCCGGCCGCAAATGGATCGAAAAAAATTGGGACAAACTGGATTTGGTTCTGGGCTCCGTGCATTTCCTTGAGCGCGCGGATCAGATGTTCGACAGCGTGCCGGATGGCGCGACGCAATTCGAGCACAGGAACATCGACGAGATGTATGCCGATTACTTTCGCCGTCTCCGCCAACTAATTGCGACTGGATTAGTCGACGCTGTTGCCCACTTGGATCTGATCAAAATCCATGGACATCGCCCGACAGCAGACATCGGCACGTTAATTAATGAGACACTCGAATTTATTTGTGCGCGCAACCTTGCGATTGAGCTTTCCACCGCTGGTTGGCGCAAACCGGTGAATGAACTTTATCCCAGCGATTCAATCATCGAATTGGCGGTGGAGAAGGGGATTCCATTCACGACCGCCTCCGACGCTCACTCACACGTCCAACTTGGCGAAAATTTTGCCAGGCTAGCGGACAAGATGGGCGAAATCGGCATTCGCCAAGTTTGCATTTTTGAAAAGCACAAAGCTGTCAAAGTGCCCCTACAACTTTAGATCGAGCTGCGATTCTCTGTCCGGTGTAAACGCCTGTTCGGTTTCCATTGGCAGCGGCAGATCGAACCCGAGCCGTTCCGCGAGACGTTGACATGTCTCCGGTGCAAATCCTTCAAAGTGATTGCCGGCAAATGCCCAGACACTGCGCACATCTGCAAGATGCCGCTGAATTTTCAGCGACCAACTTTCCAATGCGGCTTCGCGTTTCCAGAGTAATTTTCCGTAACGATGGATGTGGCCGCCATCGACGTCGTATTTGGTGGCGTAATCGCCAAGCAAGCGCAGGTAAAGAAAATCAGTGGTGCATGGCAGAAATTCGAAGGGCGCGAGGTTTCGCTCGTTGAGCGGAGTGTTATCAGCCCAGACCCAGCAAACGCGGTACTTTTCTACCAGCCGAATAAATTGAGGCCTATGCCAGCCCGCGTGGCGAAATTCAATGGCAAACCGAAAATCCCGCGGCAATTGCGCCAGGAATTTGCGCAGCGCGTGTTTTCCGTCTGCTGGTGTCAGCGAAGGCGGGAGCTGCACGAGGATAACATTCAGCTTTGGCCCGAACGGTTCGATCGCGCGGAAAAATGAACTTAGTTCTGCTTCGCAATCCCGGAGGCGACAAATGTGGGTAATTTGGTGGGGAAGCTTGCAGGTGAACCGAAAGCTGGCGGGAGTCGTTTCGGCCCAGCGACGAACCGTTGCTTCAGTCGGCGCAGCGTGGAATGTAGAATCCACTTCGACGGCCGGGAAATGGCCTGCGTAAAATTCGAGCCAGTGCGACTCCGGCAAACCATGCGGATAAAAGATACCGCGCCAGTCGTCGAAGCTCCATGCGCACGAGCCGATGCGTATCTTGTGTTGATCCGTGAGATTCAAATGAATTCAAACATTAATCGGTTTTGCCCGTAGAAAAAGCTTCTGCCCTAACAAATATCATCTCCCCCGACTCTGGCATTGCTCGGGCGCTGCCGTCTGTTGAAACTTGACTGGCCAGAGAAGTTAATTACCCTGCGACACCCGAATGCAATTCCTTGTTCGAGTCGTTTTAGTCCTAATTGCCGTAGTGCTTTTTGCACCGGAATCGAGCCGCGCCTCGATTATTTTTAAACCGCAGCAAAAAGCAGAGTACGTGCCACCGGGTGAGGAAGAAATAAGCGGCAATGCGGCGGAGATCTATCAGACTGCGCAGAGTGCCGAAAAGGAAAACAACCTCAAGCGCGCGATCAGAGCTTATAAGACCCTTGTCAAACGTCACCCAAAAGACGCGCTGGCTCCCACTGCTCTTTTTCGTGCTGCTCAATTACAGGAACAGACCCACCAATTCACTCCAGCAGCCGAATCGTATCTCCAGTTGGTTGAAAGATATGCGAGCAATACGCATTTTGATGAAGCGATCGAGGGGCAATTTCGCGTCGGTGAGGTTTATCTTAATGGAAAGAAATTGAAGGTGTTGGGCATTCCGATCGCGTCTGCGTTGGATCGAGCCGTAACGATTTTTGCGAATGTTGTCCGCACCGCGCCGTATGGAAGATATACTGCACGAGCGCAATTTAATATTGGCATGGCGCGTGAAAAACAGGGAGCGAACGATGCAGCGATTCAGGCTTATCAAGCCGTGGTGGACAAGTTTCCTAACGAGCCGATAGCGGTCGATGCCCAGTATCAAATCGGTTACATTTGGTTTACGGCTTCACAGCTAGGCACAAATGACGCCGCCGCGGCGAACAATGCGAAAACGGCTTTCCAGGATTTTCTTTTCCATTATCCCAAAAGCGAGAAAGCAGCACAGGCGCGCAAGGATCTAGACATTCTTGAGCACAAGCAGACAAACAATTCTTTTAAGGTCGCGAAATTCTACGATAAGCAAAAATATTATCGCGCTGCGGTCATATACTACAACGAAGTGATTCGTCAGCAGCCGGGATCAGAGGAGAGCAACAAGGCGAAGAAAAGGATCGACCAACTACGCGCTAAATACGGCGATGCTGCGCTGCAGCCGGCCATACCGGTTTCAGAGACCGCAAAGAAAAAAGCCGAAACGCACGGAGCCAGAACTGCCGGAAGTGGATCGGCGGCCAAGCCGGGTGCACCGAATAACGAAGCGCCGCTGCCTGCCTCGGACGGAGAAAGCTCGCTTCCGCCGCCGGCTTCGCTCGCGCCGGATACCACTACTGCGCCTGAACCTCTGCCACCTCTCCCGGCCCCGGGCGCAAGCGCCAATCCTTCGAGCGCTCCCGGAACATCGGCTCCCCCTGAAGAATCCGCCTTACCGGCGCCTTGAAAGCCTCATTTGCGACAATCCTTTGCCTCGCGATCTCCGGTTGCCTTGGATATCACGTCGGGCCGGTAAAGCCGTACTATCTCCGGGACGTTCACACCATTGCGGTGCCCACGTTTAAGAATCACACGCTGGTGCCGCGCATCGAAGTCCTGGTGACCGACACGGTGATCAAGCAACTCCAACAGGATGGCACTTTTCTGATTACAAGCGACGATAAAGCGGACGCCACCTTGACCGGAGAGATATCTCGCATCAACCGGGTGCCCGCGCGCTCGGTGCGTGGAAATGTGCTGGCCACAACGGAATTTAACCTCGCGCTAACCCTTAAATTCTCGCTCACGGCACGAGACGGCAAGCCGCTCGCAGGTCCAGGCGAGGTAACCGGTAGCACAAGTTTCTTTGTCACTAGCGACGTAACAACAGATGAACGACAAGCTTTGCCACTTGCCACCGAGGATCTCGCCACCCGATTAGTTACTCAACTAAGCGAGGGATGGTGATGAAAGGCGAAGAGAAGCTATGGGTGATTCTTAACGAGAAGCTCGACAACCTGCGCGCGACCAATCGCCTGCCCCAGGCAATTCGGGTCGCCGAAACAGCCCTTGAAGTTGCGAGACGTGCATTCAAAGGAAACCAGACGGCACTTGCCACAAGCTTTGAGAAACTAGGCCAACTGCTCGAACAAAAGGGAGATCACGCTGGAGCGGAAGCATATTTGCTGAAGGCGCACGCGATTCTTGAAAAGGGAACCCCGGCAGATCAGCGCGCCATCTACCGCTTGGCGCGACGATTGGCTCTCCTATTCGACAGTCTGGGTCAATCCGACGAAGCGATCGATTTTTACCAGAAAGCAATAGCTGCTGGAAGCGAGGTCGAAGACGTCCCCTATTCAGATATCGGAACGATGCTAAACAATGTCGCCCTGATTCTTCGCAAGTCGGGCCGGCAAAAGGCTGCCGAACCGTGTTACCTCCGTGCCTTGGAGATTTATGAGAAGCAACTCGGACCCGACCACGCTGATGTGGCATCGGTTCTGAACAATCTGGCGGTCTTTTACACCAACGAACGCCGATACACGGAAGCCGAAAAACTACACCTTCGGGCCTTAGCAATCAGAGAGAACCTACAACCTCGCCCGATCGCCGATATTGCTCAGTCGAAATGCAATCTGGCGGTGGTGTATCATTCTCGTGGTGATTATGCGAAGGCGGCAGAACTCTATCAATCCTCACTCAAGAGCTGGGAACAAGTCGAAGATAAGCCCTCCAAAGATTATGAGATTGTCGTTTCCAACTATGCTGATCTTTTGCGTTCCCTTGGACAAGTGCGCAAAGCGCATCAAGTAGAGGTGCGCGCACGCAAGAAATTGGCGAGCTGAG
Source organism: Candidatus Udaeobacter sp. (assembly GCA_036494375.1). Lineage (GTDB taxonomy): Bacteria > Verrucomicrobiota > Verrucomicrobiia > Chthoniobacterales > UBA10450 > Udaeobacter. The sequence continues at coordinate 12,040 of DASXOI010000144.1, read as the reverse complement.
TTATTCTCGCAGAGTTGCTTCGATTCAGCTTGCAGGCATGCTGCCATCCTCGCATTGTAAGGGCCCTTTTTTTTTGCTCGCGTGGCGGAACTGGCAGACGCGTACGGCTCAGGACCGTATGGGGCAACCCGTGGAGGTTCGAGTCCTCTCGCGAGCAGTTACTGGCTTCCTGCAATCGATTCTCAGATCTACCGCGACTGCCCGGTGCTAGTAGGGACTGCAGTTGCTTATTTCGAGCCGGCCTTCCTTCGGGCTGCCCAGCGCGCTTTCATTAGCTCCGAAAGTCTCTTTCGACCGGCAGGTGTTAGCGCACCCTGTTTCCGGGTAGGAGCTTTTTGTTTCCCCCCTGCTTTTCTTCTTGCCGCCCAGCGCGCTTTCATTAACTGGGAAAGCTTCCTTCGGCCAGCCGGTGTAAGCTGACCTTTTCTCTTACCAGGGGCTGCTGCTCCGCTACCCTTAGCGGGAGCTGCTGTGGCAGTGCCTCGCCTCGTTGCCCAACGAGCTCGGGCGGCCGCCGAAAGCTTCGCTCTTGTAGCAGGCGAGAAGAATCGTCCACTGGCGGTGGAACCCGCCGAAGCCGTTGGCGCTTGAGGTGCCCCTCGCAAAAGAGAGGAAAGGCGTCGTTGCAGATTATCGATTTGCTGGCGAATTGAAATCGCTTCTTGTAGATCTTTAACAGATATGTCCATCCCGCTAGATAGCCGTAGTTGCCCAGTATGGCAATTACAATTTTGTGTCGAGTTTCCGGCTTGTTCCTCAACGTTAGCTCGTTAGCTATCCCATGAGTCATAAGACGGAGTGCTTTAACAAATGCGCGCTGATGTTCCAATGAGCTTTCTCACATGAGTACCAAACCAGCGCACGTTCGCGAAATGTTCGGAGCGATTGCGACACGCTACGATATTGCGAACCACTTGCTTAGCTGCGGCATCGATTTCTACTGGCGAACGCGCGCGGCCCAGATCGTCGAGGCCTGGCATCCGCATACGATCGCTGATCTTGCAACTGGCACCGGAGATCTGGCGCTGGCACTACAAAACAAATTGCCGCGTGCGGAAGTGACCGGTGTCGATTTCCTGCCGGAAATGCTCGAGCTTGCGCGACGCAAAGGGGTGCGGCGGCTGGTGCTGGGTGATGCAATGAAACTCCCGTTTGACGATGCATCGTTCGACTGTGTGACTATCGGCTTTGGTCTGCGCAACATGGAAAACTGCTCAGCCGCACTTACTGAAATGTGGCGCGTGCTTAATCCCAGGGGTCACCTGCTCGTGTTAGAGTTCTCATTACCGACAACGGCGATTCTCCGCGCCGCGTATCGCTTCTATTTGCATCGCTGTCTGCCATTGCTTGGCTCATTTCTAACACAAAATAAAAGCGCCTATGACTACCTCGGTGATTCAATCGAAGACTTTCCGAGTGGCAACGCGATGTGCGAATTAATGCGGGGAACCGGCTACGTGTCTCCCAGTTTTGAACGTTTGACCGGTGGAATCGTTACAATTTATACGGCTGCAAAATCGTAGCCACGGTATGACAAGCCAACCACCGAAAGTCCCTTGCCACAGCGCACAAAGAGAGGTACAAAACTCGGCGTGATTGATTACATCCAAAAAGGTGGATTTTTGATGTGGCCAATTCTGGCGTGCAGCATTATCTCAATTGCTGTTTTTGCGGAGCGCCTTTTTTATTTTCATCGCGCGACCATCCATGTTGGCGAGTTCTTGAAAGGACTGTCAAACCTGATCCGCCGTCGCAATTTCGCTGAGGGTTTGCATGAGTCCGCCGGCACGCCAGGCCCGGTGGCACGAGTGATTCATGCTGCGATTATCCGGCACAATGCGCCGCGGAGAGAATTACGCGACATCGTACAGGAGGCCGCGCAACTTGAAGTCCCCAAGTTGGAGCGGTTTCTTCCCGTCCTTGCTACCATTGCTTTCCTGACGCCATTGCTCGGGCTGCTTGGGACGGTCGCAGGGATGATCGACGCTTTCGGTACGATCGCCTCGAGCGGTGGTTATGCGACTGTGACGGAGCTTTCCGGTGGCGTTTATAAGAGTTTGCTAACGACTGCGGCTGGGCTCGTCGTAGCAACACCTACATTTGTTGCCTACAGTTATCTTTCGTCCCGCGTGAATACCATGATGCATGACATGGAACGCGCAGGCATTGAGATTGTCCACATGTTGACCGAGAGCCGTCCAATTAGCGGCATCATCAGTTTCCAACAACCTGATGAGACGGTGCGTGAGATCGAAGCGCGACAGGACCTTTGACGGCCAACCGGCTTCATTTGGTTGGGTCTGTGAAGCGTGAAAACGTCAAGGCATTTGACCTGTGAAACTCAGCCGAACAACAAACTATAACTTCGGATGGCTTTTGCTGATCGGGCTGGTCGATCTGACTTTCCTGCTCGCCTTCTTCCTCTTGCTGAGTTCGAATTTTATCCTGCAACAAGGCATCTCAATCTCAATGCCATTCTCGCGTTTTTCGCTCGGCCCGCAGAGCAACCAACAGATCATCAGTGTTACGGGCGGAGCAGTTCCCGCGATTTATTTTCAGGATCAGCGGGTCACCATGGAACAGCTTGGGCCTTTACTCGATGCAGCCAAACGCAAGGACCAGTCTATCATTATCAAGGCTGATCGCTCTGTTTCGTATGAAACGGTCGCTGAAGTGACAAACGCTGCGCTCGAACACGGCATTACCTCGGTTGCGCTCGCTGCAACTCCGCCACGATGAATAGCGTCGCTACTGAGATTGCAGCCGAACCTCTTCTTTTCAGCTGGGATTCCCCTCAGCGGCGAAGGACAATGCTCGCGGCTTTCCTGGTGCTGTCGCTGATGGCACACGTCCTGTGCTTTTATGTCTTCCAAATTGTTTACCCGACTCCGGTCGCGCTTCTGCCGCCGCCGGGCCGCGTCACATTTATAGCGCCCGACTCCGAAGAAGGCCGCTCACTGCTTCGTTGGATTGATGCAGAAGATCCTGCGGTGGCTTTCACAACTCATCCACCACCGGGAGCGAGGGTTCGCGCTCTGCCGAAGACTGAGCATCTGCCGTCCTATTCTGCGGTAGAACCAATTCTCAAGGAGCTTCCACCGTTGAAAGCGGACCTAAGGATCCCAAGTTCCCAACCCCCAGGACCCGTACATTCTGTCGGCCGAAAAACGGCTTCCACCAGAGGCACCCCCAGGACATACATTTCTTTTTCCAAGGAGCTCGATGAATTTGGAACTGCGACCGTGCCACAAACTGGGTTCGCGATGTCGAACGAAGAAACACCTGCAACACTTCGGTTTCGCGTGGCAGTAAACGATTTGGGTGAAATTCGCTACTGCTTTCCGATTAACTCATCAGGTGATCCGGCGCTGGACGAAGAAGTGCGCTTACAGATCGTGCGTAGCCGTTTCTCACCAAACACACAAAACGACAGCAAACTCGACTCTTCGCTCGTTTGGGGTGTGGCCACAATCCAATGGGGCAGCGACGTCGCGCGCCCGCGACAAGCACCGGCTACCACCGTCACGCCGTGATTCGCGTCAGTCTTGCTACTCTTGTCACGATTTATCTGCTGCTTTTTCTTGCGGCAGTGTTTCTATTCTGGATAGTGGGAGAATGGAACCGCCGGCGGCGAGAGCGACGGTCTCTTCAGCACCGGTTGCGTTGTGTGATTTGCGCGTTCGAATTTGAGGATCGCACCGATGCGCTGCTTCCCCGGTGCCCACACTGCGGAAGTTTAAACGAACGATTCAGGATGGAGAACATTTAAAATGGGAATGTGGATAGGCCGAAACCGCAAAGCGCGCGTGACTTATGGTTTCGACGAGATCGCGCTTGTACCCGGGCGCGTGACGATCAATCCGAATGAGGTAGACATCACGTTTCGTTTGCCCCGCAAAGCCGCGGAATCGCTTGAGTTGAAGATTCCGATCCTCGCCAGCGCGATGGATGGGGTCGTTGATGTCGACTTCGCCATCGCGATGAACAAACTGGGCGGACTCGCCGTCTTGAACCTGGAAGGAGTGCAGACGCGGTACAAAAACCCGCAGGAAGTGCTGCAAAAAATTGTCGACGCGAGTAAATCCGAGATTACTGCGTTGCTCCAGCGGATTTATCAGGAACCCATCCAGCAGGATCTCATTGCGGCGCGTGTGCGCCAAATCAAGGACGCCGGTGTTGTAGCCGCCGTCAGTTCCATTCCTCAGCGCGCGGCGGAATTTGGCAGGATGGCGCAAGAAGCCGGCGCGGACGTTTTCGTTGTGCAGAGCACGGTTTCCACCGTCCGGCACATTTCGTCCGAGTACAAGTCGCTCGATCTCGAAAAATTTTGTCGCGAGATGCGTATACCTGTCATCGTGGGAAACACAGTCGGGTACGATGTGACTCTGGAGATAATGGAGTGCGGGCCGGCTGCGGTCCTGGTCGGTGTCGGGCCCGGAGCTGCTTGCACGTCGCGCGGTGTGCTAGGACTTGGCGTTCCGCAGGTGACTGCCACGGTCGATTGCGCGGCAGCGCGCGACGCTTACTTCAAAAAAACATCGCGGTATGTCCCGATCATTACCGACGGCGGGATGAGCAAAGGCGGCGACGTTTGTAAGGCGCTGGCTTGCGGCGCAGATGCAGTCATGGTTGGCAGCGCGTTTGCCAAGTCGGACGAAGCACCCGGACGTGGCTACCATTGGGGCATGGCTACTCCGCACGCCAATCTTCCTCGTGGCACGCGCATCAAGGTGGGTGCTACCGGTTCATTGAAGCAAATTCTTTTCGGCCCAGCCGAAGTTGACGACGGCAGCCAAAATCTCGTTGGCGCAATCACCACTTGCATGGGCAACGTAGGCGCACGCAATCTTCCTGAGTTCCAGCAAACTGAAATCATCATCGCGCCTTCGATCAGGACGGAAGGAAAACTCTTCCAGACTGTGCAGAACGTCGGCATGGGAACCAGCTGACGCTCCCAGCGCTTCAACCTTAACGCCTACATCGTCATGCCCGAGCGCAGAGTAGTCATCACCGGTATGGGTGTTGCCACGCCGATCGGCAACGACCTTGAGACGTTTTGGTCGAATCTGAAGAACGGCGTCAGCGGCATTCGTACGATCGACGCATTTGATACCACTGGATACGATTGCAAAATTGGGGGACAAGTCCGCGATTTCGATCCAAAGCAGTTCTTCAAAAATCCGAAGGACGTGCGGCGTACCGACCGTTTTACGCATCTTGCAATGGCCGCAGCAAAAATGGCAGTCGCAGACAGCGGAATCGATATAGAGAATCTGAAAGAACGCGACCGTTTCGGCGTAATCGTTAGCACGGGGATTGGCGGCCTGAAAACATTGCAGGACCAGTTGCAAGTCCTGTTAACAAAAGGACCTGGTCGAAACTCGCCTTTTACGATTCCAATGTTGATCAGTAACATGGCTGGCGGCGTCATCTCGATGGAGTTGAATCTGCGCGGTCCGAATCTCTGTATCGTTACTGCTTGCGCTACATCGAACAACGCCATCGGTGAATCGTGGCGAATCATCAAGTCTGGTGACGCCGATATCTTTCTCGCCGGGGGCGCCGAGGCGTCCATTGTTGAAATCGGCGTTGCAGGATTTTCAGCAATGAAAGCGCTCAGCAAGCGCAACGATGAGCCCGAGCGCGCTTCGCGGCCATTCGACCGGGATCGCGACGGTTTTGTGATGAGCGAAGGCTCAGGAGTCGTCGTCGTGGAGGAGCTGGAACATGCCAGGGCACGCGGCGCCAGGATTTACTGTGAAATCACGGGATACGGAGTCTCCGCCGATGCCTATCACATGACTGCGCCGCCTCCCGATGGCGAAGGCGCTGCGCGGGCCATGAAAATGGCGCTGAACCACGCGCGCGTCTCACCTGAGCAGGTCGATTACATCAATGCGCACGCTACTTCCACCGAGATCGGCGATCTTTGCGAAACCCGTGCCATCAAGCAAATCTTTGGCGAATATGCGGACACGGTTTCGATCAGTGCAACCAAATCGATGACCGGCCACTTGTTAGGCGGCGCTGGTGGAATAGAGATGGCTGCCTGCGCATTGGCGATCCGCGACTCTGTAATCCCGCCGACCATCAACCTGGAAAATCCGGGCGAAGAATGCGACCTCGATTACACGCCCAACGTTGCTCGCGAAAAGAAAGTGCGCGTCGCTGTCAATAATTCCTTTGGGTTCGGTGGCCATAACGCCACTCTGGTCGCGAGCGCGTTTGAAGATTAGCATCCGCCGCGGTGATGTGCGATTGCGACGCTGCAATCGCTTTGACTAGACACTCGTCACTTGGCACTGTTGAATTCACAGTCCGATGCGGGCATAGCTTAATGGTAAAGTTCCAGCCTTCCAAGCTGGCCATGCGGGTTCGATTCCCGTTGCCCGCTCATTTATTCAGCCGCGTTTTTTCGAACAGGTCTGTCGACCTTAGCAATTCTTCAATGGCATCGGCCTCTTTTTTGACGCCGCGTTGGAGGAGTCCAATCATTTCGACGCCCCGCGGCGATAAAGATTCTTCGCGCAGCAAAACTTCCAGCCCGAGCAGCAGCGGCCCCAATGGCTCACGGAGTACGTGCGTAATGCGCTTAACAAATTCTGCATTGCCAGGTTCACTCGGTTTCAGTCCGGCGTTCAACTGACGCACAGCTTCTTGATATTCCTCAACGAATTGGACGGTCGCTTCGATAACCAGGTTGTCGAAAAAACATTCCACAACTCGCCGTGCGACATTCTGTGCGTCAAAATCGAAACGTCGTTCCTCAGCGGCGAAGGCTGTGAGCCAGGTGTCAATAAAGTTCCGACGAATCAGGCAGATCTCGCGGATTAATTCTTCTAGCCTGTAACCTTGCCGCCAGCGCTTCCAGCCGTGCGCCCTGGCATCCTGTCTCGCCTCTCGCTTAACTTCCTCGGCATTGGGCTGTTTGAGCAGAGCTGCGAGTTCGGTGCAGAGCTCCGGGAGATGATCAAGTAGTTGTGTATAGGTAAGATTGTCCGACGTAGAAATATTCGGGTGCTTATCGACTGCAGCGATCCAGGATTGGAGAATCTGCTCCCGGTGGCCCAGTACAAAGTCGCCAAAACCGGCGACTGCTCCGACCGCAGAATTCTCCTGAGCGTGACGAGTGATGAACATAGCCTCCTAATCTGTTTCGGAGCTCAACCTCCGCGGGCCTAGGCGAAAATATTATACCAGAAAAATCCGAAACCAAAAGATGGGATATTGCGTCTGCATCGGGCGGCGAAGCGCGTACGATACGCTCCGAACTTACGGCGTAAGGAAGATTTTGCCGGTGTAAGGGTCTTCTACTGGGGTTCCCGGCGGAAAACCGAGGACTTGGACGTATCCCGCCTCCGGGGCGAACGGACTAGTAACGAAACCAGGTTTACCCGCGACCGGAGTCCCATACGGTAGATCGGCTTTTTGATCGTTGCCGTTTGAGGCTGCCTTCGCCCATCGGACATCGGTCTGATCTCCCGGCATAGGGGTTGGCTTATTCGAAGGTAGACTATCCGAAGCATCGCTTGGCGGAGCTTTTTTGTGTTTATGCGCGCTGCGGTGCGGCCGCGGCGTCTCTCTCGGTTGAGCAATTGCGCCACGTAATGTTCTGAAAAAATCTCGGAAGGGCCCTGCCTTCGCGGTGCCAGTCATCGTCGATAGCGAGACTGACAATAAGATTATAAGGGCGTGGTGAGGTCGTTCCACCAAGACTGCTTCGTGTCACGTGCTCCCTATGCGTGTAAGAGGGGTTAATGGCGGGGCGCGTCGTGGCGAAGAAAAACCGCAGGATTAGCCTTCATGTTAATAATTTCAAGACTGCGCCAGCTTTAGGCGGAATTGGCAAATCCTGGCCGACAACGAACTCACGCAGTGCAGCCGTTAGCCATTCGCGCGAAGAGGTCGCCTCCTCAATAGTGATGTAAGTCGTTTCGTCTTTCTCTTTCAAACTGTAGCGCAAGATCTCGACCTCGATCGGTTCCTTTTCCCCCAGCAATTCCAAGCGTGCGCGAACGCGCTTGTTTTTCGTGTCGATCAAAAGTTCAGTCATTTGCCCGATCGAGCGCAGCTTTGTGTTGATCGTGACCCGAGCCGTGAAAGCCAGAGTCGCGTCTTTGGAACGATGAAGAACATCTCGCAGTCGCTTCGTAGCAAGAGCTCCCAGACAGCTAGGGTTCGCGCGTAAGCAGCTATTGATCCGACGCGAGCAACTCGCGATTTCGCCACGCGTAGCCAACTCCCGAATACAGTGTCAACGCAACTGTAACCCAGACCAACACGGGACCGGCTTGCTCCCATGCCCGCAGCCACCAGGTGGATGTTTCATTCGCATAATGGAGTTCAGAAATCGACAGGAGAGCGAGAAAGAAGATTATGGTAACGATTTGCCACGACGTCTTTTGTTTACCGAGGCTTTCTGCGGGCAGAATTCGTCCCTTGGCGCTGGCCATCATCCGGAGACCTGTGATCAAAAAATCTCGCGCCACAACAGTCGTCGCTGCCCATGCTGGCACTGCTTTCAGGGGAACGAGCGAAATGAATGCCGCCGCTACCATGATTTTATCCACGAGCGGATCCATTAATTTGCCGAAGTTTGTGATAACGCCGTAACGCCGTGCGATCTCGCCGTCGATGAAATCCGTGAGGCCGGCAATCAGAAAGATCACGAGTGCGGCGGTGCGCGCATAATGCCAGTGTGAATTAAGTAGCAATACAAACAGCACCGTCAACGCCAGCCGGCTTAGAGTAAGTCTGTTTGCCCAATTCATACTGTAGCCGCCTCGTTCCGAGAGACGTGGGGATGAGTCTCGGATTTGAACCGCGGTCGTTTCCAAATCGGCACTTTTTTCTTTAACTCGTCCACGATTGATTGACTTGCCCGAAAGCCTTCGCTGCGATGTGGACTCGCCACTCGCAGAAAAAGGGATGGTTCTCCAACTTTAATGAAGCCAATTCGGTGATGAATGATAACAAGCTTAAGCCCGAATTGCTCTGCGGCCATTTCGGCAATTCGTTTCAACTGGTGCTCGGCCATTTCCCGATGCGCATCATAATCGATTCCGTCGATTTCACGGCCATCCTCAAGTGGTCGGACTACCCCCCAAAAATCGACAACCGCCCCGGCGCCGGGGATATCGCTCACGTGCGTCGCTAGCGGCTTCTGTGTCACCGAAATTTTACAAACGATATTTGCCATGTGTTTAAATTGATCGCTACAGTGACTGATTTTGAATTGAGCAGCCAGAAAAGGAGATACAAAAATGAACACAAATCAATGTGATATTGGCCTGATCGGCCTCGGTGTCATGGGCGAGAATCTCGTCCTGAACATGGAATCGAAGGGTTTTTCGGTCGCAGTGTTCAATCGCACCACTGAGGTTACGGAAAAATTCATTGCTGAACGCGGCAAGGAAAAAAACATTCAGCCTACCCGCACGCTGGAGGAATTTGTCGGAGCGCTCAAAAAACCGCGTATCGCCATGATGATGGTAAAAGCGGGCCAGCCTGTCGATTCGGTAATCGCACAACTGTCGCCGCTGCTCGAGAAAGGCGATGTCATTATCGACGGCGGAAATTCGCTGTTCACCGATACCCAGCGACGCGAACGAGAATTGCAGAGCACAGGAATTCACTTCGTCGGGATGGGTGTATCGGGCGGCGAAGAAGGCGCGCTCAAGGGGCCGTCACTCATGCCAGGCGGTTCGCGCGAGTCGTGGGATATCATCGCGCCAATTTTCCGAAAGATCGCTGCGCAAGTGGATGGCGAACCGTGCTGTCGCTATATGGGACCTGACGGCGCCGGTCATTACGTGAAGATGGTGCACAACGGTATCGAATACGGCGATATCCAACTGATTTGCGAAGCGTATGCTATTTTAAAGGACATCCTGGGAATGGACGCGGCGCAACTCGCAGAAACTTTTGCAGAGTGGAACAAAGGCGAGCTCGAGAGTTATTTGATCGAAATCACATCGCAGATTTTTCGAAAAATCGATCCCGAAACCGGCAAGCCGCTAGTGGATGTGATCCTCGACAAAGCAGGCCAAAAAGGAACCGGCATCTGGACACTACAAGCTGCCATCAACCAATACGTCGTGATTTCCACGATCAACGCCGCAGTCGAAGCCCGCGTGATTTCATCGCGGAAAGAAGAACGTGTTGCGGCCTCCGAAATTCTGCCGCAACCGAGGGCTCGAACATTCAAAGGCAATCGCGATCGTTTCGTCGACGCCGTGCGTGACGCGCTTTATGCGTCCAAAATTATTTCTTACGCGCAGGGAATGGAGCTTCTTCGCTCCGGAAGCACGGCGTACAAATGGAACTTGAACCTGAGCGACATCGCCACGATCTGGCGCGGCGGCTGTATCATTCGCGCCAAGTTTCTAAATCGAATCGTTGAGGCATATCGGCGTAATCCTGCGCTGCAAAATCTTCTCCTCGATCGCTATTTTACCAGGGCCATCAAAAGAGCTCAGCCGAAATGGCGCCTCGTTGTTTCGACCGCTATCAAGTTCGGGATACCGGTTCCCGCATTTTCTGCGTCGTTAGCGTATTACGACAGTTATCGCTCCGCTCGCTTGCCAGCGAATCTCCTGCAAGCACAACGCGATTTCTTTGGTGCGCACACTTACGAGCGCACCGATAAACCGGGCGTCTTCCACACCGAATGGCTGGAGACTGAGGAAACGCCCGCTGCAAAACCCGCAGAACCCAAAACTCACGAGCCGCATCACGCTGGGGAGTAAGCATTCTTTGGCCAGCACGCGATCGGTTTCAAGGAATGCGCCGATGAGAGGGTGCGCGAGTCGCTCTTTCTGGGGAGCGCAGGCTGCCAGCCTGCAGGCGTCGGCAGCTTGCCGAGGTCAGGGATTTCGAGGTCGATATCAATATCCGGGCAGGGAGATGGCCTAGACAGCATTGCCCGCAACTACAGGCTCGCAGGGTGGGTTCCCCAGAATTAAAAGTTCTCTGCAAGTATTTATGAGCCAGTTTGGAAACGGACCCATTGGCCGATTTCTTCGGTTGATTCGTTTTTCTCATACAATTTTCGCGCTTCCCTTTGCTCTTGCAGCGCTGATCGTTGCGGCGAACGGCTGGCCATCGCTGAGAATTCTTTTGCTGGTGATCATCTGCATGGTATTCGCGCGCACGGCAGCCATGCTTTTCAACCGGGTCGTTGACTGGTCGCTTGATCAACGCAATCCGCGCACGGCTTCGCGACACTTGCTTGTATCAAAATTCTCGGCTGTGGTTTTACTGATTCTCGCTTCTGCCGGATTCCTGCTCACGGCATCAGCAATTAACCGGCTAACGTTTATCCTCGCGCCCGTAGCGCTGGCGTTGATTTTTTTCTATTCGGTTACGAAACGGTTCACCAGCGCCACGCATTTCTTTCTCGGGCTGGCACTCGCCGTTGCTCCAGTCGGCGCCTGGATCGCCCAGGCCGGACGCGTTGATATTGCGCCTGTCGTACTTGCGGCCGGCGTAATTTGCTGGGTGGCGGGATTCGATCTGATCTATGCCACACAGGACTACGATTTTGATCGGCGCGAAGGAATTCGATCGTTGGTGGTGAAACTGGGGATCACACGCAGCTTGCGTCTCGCGCAGCTATTACATCTGCTGACCTTTGTGGCGCTCATCGCTTTTGGGTTCGTTGCGAACCTGGGCGCGCTCTATTACTGGTCACTGCCCCTGATCGCGGCGGCGCTTGTTTACGAGCACAAAACCGAAAAATGCGATCTAGCCGGAGTCAATCGCGCGTTTTTCCAGACCAATGCGTTTGTGAGCGCGATATTCCTCATTGCAGTTTGTCTCGATCGACTCTCTTAACCTGATCGTATCGTAACTGCTCTCATTAACACCTCGCTTTAGCGGGTGCGAACGTCATCAGAGATCAGGCAACTGCTTTAGCAGTTTCTCAACGCGTTTGAAAACCGCTAAAGCGGTTCGACTTCTCTATGCTGCAAATCACCTCGCTGAAGCGAGGTGTTAATGAAAATCACATCGCGTTTAACATCGCGACGCGTCGTTCGTG
>DASXOI010000143.1:0-3334 GCA_036494375.1 Candidatus Udaeobacter sp. | reverse complement strand
ACCATCTGCGGCGCAAAGCTCGCGAACAGAGCGAAATGTTTCGCCATATCCGAGTCCCAGATCGCTCATGTAGCGGTAAAACGCGTCGATATCGACTGGCTTGAGTTTCGAGATAACCGGCTGGATTTCAGTGTCGAAACTTGAGTCGGCAAAGCCCGACTCGGTCCGTTCGGCTCGCATCGAGCCCACTACGTGCAACGACCAGGATGTTCCCTGGTCGAACCGACTTTGGATCGCGAATGTGCGCTCGTTAGGCTCGTAGGAGACTTCGATGTGAATGCCGGTGGCAGGTTCCGGCAGGATAAGCGGCTTGCGAATCTCAAACTCCTCGACCACGAACGGTCGGCCTTCGAAAAGTTGCGTGCCGGCCTCAATTACCAGATCAACAAATCCCGCGGCTGGGAAAATAACATGGTTCTCGACTTTGTGATCTTTGAGGAAAGCCATGTGTCGGCTATCCAGCCTGCCGGTCCAGGTGGGCGTCGCGCGCGGCAGCCGCATGTCGAGCATTCCGCGGCCGCCCGAGCCGAGGCGACTTTCGCGCCAGTCAGGAGCTTCGTTCCACCAGCGGCTGCGATCCCATGCATATGCCGGCAGCGGAAGGACACGACGCGACGGCGTCATGGCTTTGAAATCGAGCGCCGCTCCTGCACGATGCAGATCCATGGCGGCTTCCAGTACAGAATCGTGTTCCCGTTCCCGACGGACAGAAGAGATTACAATCGGTTTCGATCCGCCACGGCTGGCGAGACATTCCGCAATCGAATGAGCGAGGGCGGGATGGGCGCCGAGCTCCAGCCAGATATCCACACCAAAGTCAGCAATCGCATTGATCGCCGGCGCGAATTGAACCGGTTGCCTGATGCCGCGGGCCCAATGCGCCGCGTCACCAGCATTACCGTTAAGACGGTTGCCAGTGATGGTGCTGAACAACGGAATGGTTTCGGGCTGCGGTGCGAGGTCGATCAGTGCATTCTCGAGCGCGTCGGCAGCGGGCTGCATCATCGCGTGATGAAACGGATGATCGACTCGGACGAGCCGGGCGAAGACGCCTTGTGTCTCGAGCTCGGCGAACATTGCTTCGATTGAATGACGTGGACCGGCGAGGGTGAGCGAGCGAGGGCCGTTGAATGCCGCGATCGAAATGGTTTGGTCATGTTTGTCGATCAGGGCTTGCGCTTCTTCTTCGCCAAGCCCGACCGCGAGCATCCTGCCTTCACCGCGCGCGCAACCTTCCATGAATCGCGCGCGCAAAGCGGTGATTCGCGCGCCTTGTTCCAGCGAGAACAAACCGGCAACGCATGCCGCAGCGATTTCACTGACACTATGGCCAAGAACAGCGGAGGGATGCACGCCCCATGATTTCCAAAGCTCCGCCAATCCAACTTGCATCGCGAAAATGGCGGGCTGTGCAATCTCGGTACGATGCAATCGTGAGGTTTCTTCCGAGCGACCGAGTTCTTCCAGAAGCGAAAAAGTCGCGACGCCACGCAGTGCCGCGTCACACTGCTCGATCACATGGCGAAAGACCGGCTCATGTTGCATCAGTTCGCGGCCCATGCCCCACCACTGCGGACCCTGTCCGCTCATAATAAATGCGACGCGCGGTGCGCTCTCAGGTCGCGGCGTGAATGAGGTGCGAACCTTCACGCTGTCCTCTTTGATCGCGAACGCGTCGAGTTCTTCGATGAGTTCCGGTATGGAGCGTGCGACGAGAGTCAGCCGATGCGGATGATGATTGCGCCGCTTGCCGAGTGTGTACGTCAAATCGGGCAAAACCGGTGAATCGCCGTTAAGATTAACTCGCTCGGTCAGCCATGAAGCCAGGTTCATGGCATAACCACGAAGCGCGTCTTCTGACCGGGCGGAAAGCATTACCGGCCAAGCGCGCTCGATCCAGATTTCTGCGTGATCCGCTTGCGGAATAGATGGCGGCTCCGTCAGAATGACGTGCGCGTTTGCGCCGCCGAATCCAAAAGAGTTTACGCCTGCCAGCCGTTCACCATCGGTTTCCGGGAACGGCTCGGTGTCCGTCGGCACGCGCAGTTTCAGTTTATCGATATCGATGTGCGGATTCGGGGAACTGAAATGCAAGCTGCCAGGAATTTCACGATGCTGAAGAACCAGCATCGCTTTCAGGAGTCCGGCGATGCCGGCGGCAGTTTCAAGATGGCCAACATTCGTTTTAACCGAACCGATGGGTAACGGAGTTGAACGCTGCTCGCACAGAGCTTCCGCGAGTGCGTGCGCTTCGATCGGATCGCCCACGGCCGTGCCCGTGCCGTGCGCCTCTACGAATCCAATTTGCGCCGGCGAAACGCCAGCATCTCTGCACGCATTCTGGACCAGCCGAGTTTGCGCTTCCGTACTTGGTAGTGAAATACCATTTGTGTGTCCGTCCTGATTGACCGCTGTGCCGACGATTACTCCCTGGATCGGATCACCATCGGCGATAGCTTGAGAGAGGCGCTTTAGCAGCACTACGCCTGCGCCTTCGCCCCGCACGAAACCGTTCGCTGTCGCATCGAACGCGGCGCATCGGCCATCGGGCGAGAGCATTGACGCCTGGGAAAAACCAATGAACCCGCCCGGCGTGATCATCACAGTCACGCCGCCAGCCAGTGCGGTGTCGCCGCGTCCAGCCCAGATGTGCTCACAAGCAGTGTGGATCGCGGTCAGCGCCGACGAACACGCCGTGTCCATCGCGACACTTGGACCGCGCAGATTCAGGCAGTAAGAAATCCGATTCGCGGCGATAGAGTGCGCGCTGCCGGTGGCGGTATGGGGTGTAATACCGAAATGGTCGAAAGCAGTGCTTTGGATTCCCTGATAATCATTGTGCGAAATGCCAACGAAAACGGCGATGTCACTGCCTTTCTCAAAGTCGAGTACAATGCCGGCGTTCTCGATTGCTTCCCATGACGTCTCGAGCAGCAAACGATGCTGCGGGTCAACGTAAGGAGCTTCGCGCGGCGAAATGCCGAAAAACTGCGGGTCGAACTTGTCGATTTGGTCGAGGAATCCGCCGCGTTTAACAAACGTTTTTCCGGGAATGGCCGGCTCGCGGTCGTAATATCGCTCCACATTCCATCGATCTGCAGGCACATCGCTGACTGCGTCTCTGCGTTCCACCAGCAACTTCCAAAAAGACTCTGCGTCGTTAACTCCGCCGGGAAAGCGGCATCCGATTCCTATGATAGCGATGCGATCTTTGTGCATAAATGACCGGTTTCCCGGAAGCCCGATGATAAATAAACTCTATCTATGGCGAACGGCGAGCCGCCGATCCTCACGATGTTTATTGAGTAATCTGTAATTGAGTAACCTCTAGACG
>DASXOI010000142.1:0-13811 GCA_036494375.1 Candidatus Udaeobacter sp. | reverse complement strand
GATTCCGCGGCCAGCCTGCGGAGACAAGCAGTGGGAATATACCGTGATCGACGACGGCACGAACTATTATCTTCAAGTGCTCACATCCGAGTCGGGGCCGATCTTGGGCGAACATCCAAGAAAAATTGGGATTACATTAAGTGAGTTGCTACGAAACACATCTAACCAGCCGATGAAGCGAACGGCGGCATCGCGTCGCGGTTGCGATCGGCGCACCCCTTGGCCGCCGTCGCTGAGCTTGGGTCGTTAGGCCGTTGAATTCCGTCGGTCCTGAGGGCTGTGGCCCTATCCGTTAAGCCGCGGACACTGGAGGCGCTGTTTCCGGCTTGCGCGTGGCGGCCATTACGTCTGGCCGCAAAGTCTCATCGCGATGCCCGGCGTGCTTTTGTCCTGATTTCGGATAGGCGATGCGGCTGTGCAACATCGACACGAGCGTGAACCGGAATCGGTCGGCGATCGTTTTCAGTTCGCCAAGGGTGAGATCGCATTCGTCTAATTGCTGGTCGCCTATGCGTTCTTCGACGATCTCGTGTACGAGCGTTTCGATTTTCTGCGGAGTAGGTTTTTCCACGCTACGCGAAGCGCTTTCGATTGCATCGGCAAGACTGATAATAGCGCTTTCCTTCGTTTGCGGTTTCGGTCCGCTGTAACGAAAACTTTCTTCGTGCACCTCAGGAACATCGTCTTCGCGCAGCCTCATGATCTTACCACCTGCGAGCGCGTCTTCATGCTGCTGCAACGCGCGATGATAAAAATACCGAACGAGCGATGTGCCGTGATGCTCCTGGATAATGTCGATGATGCGCTGGTTTAGCCGATGCTTCAGCGCGAGGTCCACGCCTTCTTTGACGTGCGCGATAATGATCAATGCGCTCATCGTTGGCGCGAGATCGTCATGCGGATTTCGCTCGAAGCTCATATTCTCCGTGAAGTATTCGGGCTTCACCAGTTTGCCGACATCATGAAAATAAGAGCAAACACGGCAGAGAGTCGCATTCGCGCCGACGGCTTCCGCCGCGGCTTCGGCGAGATTGGCAACGACAAGGCTATGGTGATACGTGCCCGGTGCTTCGATTGTCATTCGACGCAACAACGGGTGATTTAGATCTGATGATTCCAACCAGGAAATGTCGGTTGTAATTCCAAATAGATTCTCGAGCATCGGCAACGCGCCGCCGACGATCATCGCGGTAACAATCCCATTGCCGATGGCAAGAGCGCTTTGCACTCCAAGCATGCCCCAATCATTCGCAGTCGGATAAAACCAATTAATTGGTCCAATCAAACCGAACGTCAGCGACAACAACCAGATAGCGAGCCCGACGAAAAAACCGGCGCGGATCAGTCGACCCCGACGTCGCACCTGTAGCGTGAGAGACACAGCTGTAAATCCGCTGATCAAACTGGTAAGTAATAGAGGCGCATCAATCGGTCCAAACAGCATGCTGCTCCACAGGCTGACGAAAAATGCTGCATAAAGCCCGTGCTGCCGATTGAGCAACACGCTCAGCACAAGCGGCGCAAAAGCATATGGCGTAATCAACCCGGCTGTTTCGGGTCTCAAGAAGCGATAATTGCCGCTGTTACAAACGACCAGCAGCAATTTAGTGACCGCCAGCTGCATAAGAATAACGCCAAGGACCAGAAGGATTCGCGAATTCTGCTCGAAGCTTTTGGGCTGATTGATCCAAAGCTGCGTGATGGCAGTAGCAAGGACCAGGAGCGCAATGACGTAATTCTTTGTTGGCTCGGCTTGTTGACCGCTAAAGACGAGAAACGCCAGACCACCAGCAAACATTGCAAAGATGAGTACTTTTACTTGCGACGAACATTCCACATTGCGCATTAGTTCACTGCGTGACCGCCGCCGCCGCCGTTTTCGCGATGCGAGGCCTCGTTTGACGAGCCGGCCGTGTTTGAGGAAATCGAACATGACAATCGCTATTTGCGAGATTCGGAGGCGGGCCCACGATGGGCCTGATACGCGCCGATAATCGCGCGCACCAGTTCGTGGCGGACAACGTCGCGCTCGGTAAAGTGTACTGTCGCGATTCCCGGCACATTCTTCAAAGCCTGCAACGCCTCAAGGACACCTGAGCGCTTGTTTGGCGGCAAATCAATCTGCGTCACGTCTCCGGTCACGACGCACTTGGAATTCAAACCGATGCGCGTGAGCAACATGAACATCTGCTCGGTCGTCGTATTTTGGGCCTCATCAAGGATGACAAAGGCGTTGCTCAAAGTGCGTCCACGCATATACGCGAGCGGCGCCACTTCGATCGTTTGCCGCGCGATCGCTCGTTCCATTTCCTCCGGCTCAAGCATCTCCCGTAATGCGTCATAAAGCGGACGTAGATACGGAAGGACTTTTTGTTCCAAGTCGCCCGGCAGAAAGCCCAGTGCTTCTCCCGCTTCTACAGCAGGTCGGGTCAGAATAATGCGTGCGACCTGTTCCTTCTTTAATGCCGCCACTGCCATCGCAACAGCAAGATAAGTTTTGCCCGTACCAGCCGGTCCAATCCCAAAAACGACGTCATGTTTCTGAATCGCTTCCACGTACGCTCGCTGATTAGCACTCCGCGCTACGACAGGAGGCTTGCGGGAAGAGGTTACGATCTTGGTCGAAACAATGTCGCCCAGACTTTCATCGCGTTCTTCGGTCACGGCTTTGAGCGTGTAATTGAATTCGTGTTTCTGAATGTCAACGCCTTGTTGCCGGGCTTGCTCAAGCTGTTGAAATACCTGCTGGGCCTTGTCGACCCGGCTCGGGTCACCTTCCAGTTTCATCCAGCCTTCGCGGGTCGTCACTTTGACGCCTAACGATTCCTCGAGATGTTTTAAAAGCTGAATGTCATTCGCGTAGAGCGACTGCAACGCGCGTGGGCTTTCGAACTGCAGAGTCCGCGATTCAGTCATAATCGTGGCCGCTGCCACGAGTTCCAGAGCTAACGGAAACCATAGACCAGCGCCCAGTGCGTGCGGTCCTCTGGCGATTGTTCCACGCTCACAATGATAAAATAGCTGCCTGTAGCTTTTGGTATCACATGCGCAGCCGCGAAGTGGCCTTTCTCCCAACTGTCGGGTTCTTCCGCGAGCTTGCCATCGGAATCGTAAACATGAACAGATACCTTTGCCTTGTCGACTTCGGTTCCGAGCCAGAACCAGTATTCGTTTCCTTTAAACAACTGCTGTCGCACAGCTTTCTTCTCTCCAGAACCGAGGTCTCCTCCCCAATAATCCTCGCGGACTTGGAAGCCTTGTTTGACGTAAGGTTCAGCGGCCTGAAGCGCAAACGATTGCGCGTCATCCACCGAAGCAAAAATTGCAGGCTGCAACGCCGTGAGAATCAGCAGCAAAGAGCTTGCGCGGACGAAAATCTTCACAAACCGGTTCATTGAAAGTCTAATCCTTGGTAACGATCCCCTGGCCAAGTTTCGTAGTGATCTCATTAACCTTCTTCACTGACTCGGGCGGAATTCGTCGATCGCCGATATCAATCAAGGGTTTCACCTCGACGAGAGCATTCTGAATTTGGTGGAGAATTGGAAGATCAAATTCCGGCATTCCCTGTAGTCTTTTCTGAAAATAAGAGAGCAGATCAGGTTGGTGCAGCAGCTCTGCGCCGTCCGCGGAAAAATGTTCGTTAACCACTGACGTCAACACTTCGGTTCCGCGTAGCCAACCGCCCAAGCTAACCAGCTGCGACAACTTTTCATCGTGCACCTCGTTCATTGCTTGTTGTACGCTGTTCTGCGTTCGATCCAGTTCCTTCCGCACATTGTTCCAATTCCGCTTGTCGGCTGCTTCAATGATCGCCTTCGCATGCGGCGTGATCGAATTTCCGACGCCGATACCTTTCGCCAGCGCAGTGACTCGCTGCCCAATGTCTTTCACCGTTTCTGCGTCTTCCGCCTGCACAGCGATAAAACCATCCGCGATCACTGCCCCAAGCAACAGAGCAATACGTGGACGCTCGGTAAAGTTCGGACCCTTATCACTGCGGACATGCGCTCTCCAGTTCACCGCGCCCAGTTTGTTCAGCGCACCAAAAATCTCATTAGGCAATGGAACCACAACGTCTTCCACCTTTGTGGACAGTTGGCTAATGTTGATCTGTTGCGGCGCCTGGGCGGCACTGGCGCAAATGGCAAAACCGCAGAGAACACCCACGGTCTTAAAATATCTAGTAAACGGCATCATTAATACTTTCGACTGTTGATTTCGGATTCGTATTCAGGATTTAATGGAGCGAATCTTAACCGGAACTCCCGCAGTACACAACTAATGCCAGCACCGATCTCATTCATCCGTTCAAGTCGCAAATCCGCAAGCAATTTGAGCGATCAGTGGCCAAGTCTCAAATCGCCATGAAATTGGATCGGCTGGAGCAAATTCTTGAGCGCGCCGCTTCGAGGCGAATCACCGTGATTGGCGATCTGATGCTTGACGAATTTGTTTGGGGAAAGGTGGGTCGCATCTCACCGGAGGCGCCGGTCCCAGTTGTCGAGGTGACTGGAGAATCATTTTACCCAGGAGGCGCGGCCAACGTTGCCCGGAACCTGCGCGAATTTGTCGATCGGGTGGCTGTAATCGGAATGCTCGGCAAAGATCGCAGCGGCCGGCAACTCCGGGAATTATTGGCAGAGCAAAACATCGATACGTCGAGCGCGATCGAGGACGAAAATTTTTGCACGATCGTTAAAACCCGTATCATCGCGCTGCATCAGCAGGTGGTTCGTGTCGATCGCGAAAAAATCCTTACTCCGTCGAGCAAACAGATAGCGATGGCGGTCGCCGCGATTCGAGACAGTCTCAAAGAAACCGATGCAATTATTTTTGAAGACTATGGCAAGGGCTTTGTAACAACCGAACTGGTCACCCAAATTGCTCGCGAGGCGGCCGCGGCTGGGAAGATAGTGGCAGCCGATCCCAATCCGCGGCACGCCGTCGACTGGCGCGGCGTTACAGTTCTAAAACCAAACCGCGCTGAAGCGTTTCTTGCAGCGGGGATTCCATGGCGTGACACCGGCGAACCTCCAACAAAAGACGCCGATCTTGAGCACGCCGGCAAAGCGCTTCTTAAGAAATGGGAAACTCAATATGTCCTGATCACACTAGGCGAACATGGAATGATGCTTTTCCGGCAGAACGAAACGCCCCACTACATCCGCACAAAGGCTCGTCAGGTTTTCGATGTTTCGGGTGCAGGCGACACCGCCATTGCGCTTTTCACGCTTGGGCTCGTCTGCGGCGCAACTCCGATTGAAGCGGCGGAGATTGCCAACCATGGAAGCGCTGTGGTAGTGAGCAAACTTGGAACGGCGACTGTGACGCGAGATGAACTCATCGCCAGTTTTCGAGAGGACAACGAAGATGGATGACGCGCTGTCGCCGGCCGTCTTTATGGACCGCGACGGCACGATCATGGAAGATACCGATTACTGTTCCGATCCGAGCGATGTGCGGATTTTTCCAGGCGTGGTGGAGGCGCTGCGGCGTTTGAAATCGCGAGGATTCAAACTAATCATCATCACAAATCAGAGCGGAATCGGGCGCGGACTCTTCACGCTTGATCAATATCGCGTCGTCGAATCGGAGGTCCTACGGCAGCTTGGCAACGATTTGGTTGACGCCACTTACTACTGCCCGGATCCTCCCGGACAACATTCCGACTGCCGCAAGCCCGCGCCGGCAATGGTTGTCGAGGCCGCGCGAGGCCATCATATCGATCTTTCCCGTTCATTTTTCATTGGCGACAAGGAGGTGGACGTCGAATGCGCACACAATGCCGGTGTCCGTGCGATTCGCGTGCGGACCGGAATTCAACGCGACATGACAGGCAGCAACGCCGAGTGGGTGGTCGATGACGTCCCCGCAGCGGTTCAGCTCATCTTGAACGCAAAATCATGATCCTCCGCTATTCCGAACAAAGTCGAGGGTCCAACGGAATGGCCGAAGTCGTTAAGCCGGGCTTTGAATTCGGCAGCTGCACCGGCGGCTGTCCGCGGGATCCTTCGACTCCGCTTCGCTTCGCCCAGGATGGCCTCCCTTAATAAAGCGGTAGGCATTATTCCAGCGCGCTGGAGTTCTACGCGTTTTCCTGGAAAACCATTGCATCTAATTGCTGGCAAAGCTCTTTTGCGTCGCGTATGGGAGCGGTGCGAAGGAGCGAAAACTCTCGATTCGGTAATCGTTGCCACAGACGATATGCGCATCGCCGAGGCTGCTTTTAATTGGGGGGCCGAAGTCGCGCTGACTTCAACGAGCCATCGTAGCGGCACCGATCGAATAGCCGAAGTCGCACGTAACGCGAAACAGTTCGCGTTCATCATCAACATTCAGGGGGATGAGCCGTTGGTTGATGCGCGGCTAATCGACAAGATGGTCGAGAAATTGCGCTCGGACCGTGCGCTCCAGATCGTCACTGCCGCGCATCCATTTGAACATCCAGAGGACGCGCTGTCCCCTCACCAGGTTAAAGTGGTTGTCGATCTTGCTGGAAACGCTCTTTATTTCTCCCGCGCGTCAATTCCACTTTCAAGGAGCGACGGCTTCCCAGTCGTTGCGGGCCGGCGAAGGCTGGGAAGCCGTCGCTCCCTGTCCCTTCGTCACCAGGGAATCTACGGTTTTCGACGGAGCGCACTCCTGCAATTCGTCAAGTGGAAACCCACGCCACTGGAGCGCGCTGAGTCGCTCGAGCAATTGCGAGCAATAGAAAATGGTGTAAAGGTTCATGTGCTCATCACCGCGAAGGGATCTCCCGGCATAGACACGCCAGCCGACGCAAAAGCGCTGGAGCAAAAACTTGTTCGCGCGGAAGGCAGAATGTCTCGATGAAATACATTTTTGTCACCGGCGGCGTCGTGAGTTCGTTAGGCAAAGGGCTAACTGCTGCCTCATTGGGAACATTGCTCGAGGCGCGCAGGTTGCGTGTCGTGCTCCAAAAGTTTGATCCGTATCTCAATGTCGATCCAGGGACAATGAATCCGTTCCAGCATGGAGAGGTCTACGTGCTAAATGACGGCGCGGAGACTGATCTCGATCTTGGCCACTACGAGCGATTCACCAATTGCGTGCTCACGCGGCACAACAATCTCACCAGCGGCCAGGTTTACGAGACAGTGATTTTGAAGGAACGCCGGGGCGATTATCTGGGCAAAACGGTGCAAGTGATTCCACACGTCACCGACGTGATTAAGGATCGCATCCGCAAACTTTCAGATGAAAGCAAATACGACGTAGTGATCACGGAAATCGGAGGCACGACTGGGGACATCGAAGGCCTTCCGTTTATCGAGGCGATTCGCCAGTTTATTCTCGAAGTCGGCCCCGAAAATGTAGTGAACATGCATGTCACGCTCGTTCCCTACATCAAAGCCGCGCACGAATTAAAAACAAAGCCGACCCAACAAAGCGTGGCGAAACTGCGCGAAATTGGATTGCAGCCGCAGGTCTTGATTTGCCGCTGCGAAAAACCGCTCGACCGCGACGTGCGCCGTAAGTTGTCGCTGTTTTGCAACGTTGTGGAAAAGGCAGTGATCGAGGAACGCGATGTCGAGCACTCGATTTACGAGGTGCCTTTGACTCTGCACGCCGAGGGACTAGACCAACTCGTATGCGATCTTCTGCACCTTCAAACGCCCAAACCCGATTTGGAAGACTGGCAAAAATTCGTCGACTGCGTCATCAGTCCGAGCAAACGCGTCAAGATCGCGGTGGTCGGCAAATACATGGACGTGCGCGATGCGTACAAGAGCATCTATGAATCGCTGACCCATGCCGCGGCGAGCGAAGACTGCGGGATCGATCTCAAGCTTGTCGATGCTGAATCCATCGCGGATGGCATCGATGACCAACTGCAAGATGTTGCCGGCATCCTCATTCCCGGTGGATTTGGCGTTCGCGGAGCGGAAGGAAAAATCAACGCTGCGCGTTACGCTCGCGAGCACGGGATCCCCTTCCTTGGTCTCTGCCTGGGTATGCAAGTGGCGACAATTGAATTCGCCAGAAACGTGTGTGGAATCAAAGCTGCGAACAGCACCGAGTTCGACAAGGACAATCCGGATCCGGTCATCTCGCTACTGGAAGAGCAGCGCGGCGTGAGCAATAAGGGCGCAAGTATGCGCCTGGGAACTTGGCCGACAAAAATCGTTCCGGGCACGCTCGCAGAAAGGATTTACGGCGAGACTGAGGTCACCGAGCGGCACCGGCATCGTTACGAATTCAACATGAAATATCGCGACCGGATGACTGCGAATGGTTTCGTTATTTCAGGAACATCCCCCGACGGTACACTCGCCGAATTGATCGAGCTACGCGATCATCCTTATTTCGTGGGTTGCCAATATCACCCTGAATTTCAAAGCAAACCCAACAAGCCGCATCCCCTCTTCAAGGGATTTATTGCAGCTGCTCTGACGTATCAGGCGGGAGGCAAGAAGCCGATCACCACGCTTGAGCAAGCGCCGATCAGCGTGTCAACGCAAGAGCTTGTTCTGCGCTGAGTCGTTTTGCAGTCACGTTTGAACTGCAGCGCTGCTGCGCCTTCTCAATTGCCGTGTGCAGCGCTATCCGTGTGACGCTCGTTCTAATCGGTCCATTATCGCTGAGCCGAGTCCCCCAGACGGAACTCGTTCCACAACGATGAGATCGAGACCGAGTGCGTCGAGCTCGCGCACATGGCGAAAAAGGTTGGCCGCAGCTTCTCGCAAATCCTGCGCGTCGCTCAGGTTTCGCACCGCAGCGAATTTCAAGGAGCGGCGGTCTCCAGTCCGCTGCTGGGCGATCTGGAGATCGCCCCTCCTTGAATGCCATGCCAGCAATCCAACGCGCTCATTCCTCTCCATCAAAAAATCTTCGGCGCGATCGATCAAACGCAATGGCGTTTTCGGCGCATAATGCGATGGCAACTGTCCCGGCGAAGAAATCTTTGCCGTGGCAATCACGCAACTAACTTCTGCAAACTCCGCTAACTGTTCGTGTGTGATTGGACCGCGGCGTAAGATCGCGATTTTGCTGTCCCGAATAGCGACGATTGTTGATTCAATGCCGTGCTCTGTCGGTCCGGCATCGACGATCGCTGGGATCCGTCCGTCGAGTTCATCCAACACGTGCTGCGCTGTTGTGGGACTGATACGGCCGAATCGGTTGGCACTCGGCGCAGCGAGCGGCTCATCCAATCCACCGACGATTTCAGCAAACACAGGATGTGCACTCAACCGCACCGCCACCGTACCCAGTCCTGCCGTTACGATATCAGGAATGATCTCGCGCTTTGGAAGAATCATCGTGAATGGCCCCGGCCAAAACTTGTCGATCAACTTATCGATCAGCTGTCGGTCCTGCGCTGGCATATCCACAATTCTGCCGAGCCAATCGCGATTCGGCAGATGAACAATCAACGGGTCGAAGCGCGGCCGTTCCTTCGCTTCAAAAATTTTGGCAACCGCAATCGGGTTGAGCGCCTCACAGGCGAGTCCGTAAACCGTTTCCGTAGGCAGCGCGACAACATCGCCTTTCCGCAGCAGTTCAACCGCCCCTCTTACAACTTTCTCGCGCCCTGCTGCAGCTGACGTTCGGAGAAGATCAGTTTGCATTTCTAAGACGTCATTCGCAGCGAAGTCGAGGAATCCCGCGGCGAAATAAGAAGACAACGGGATCCTTCGACTTCGCTCAGGATGAGGATGTTGACGTTGGCAATTTCGAGGCCAGGACCGCTTCCGACTGTTTCCTGCGAAACGCTTCTATGTTTTGACGAAGAATATCGTCGGACGTCGCCAGAATCGCAGCCGCCAGAAGTGCGGCATTTTTTGCGCCCGCCTCTCCTATGGCCAGCGTTCCGACGGGGATGCCACCCGGCATTTGCGCAGTGGACAACAGCGAATCGAGCCCCTGGAGCTTCGATTGAATTGGAACACCGAGAACCGGCAGCCACGTATGCGCCGCGATGACTCCGGCTAAATGTGCAGCGCCGCCTGCGCCGGCGATGATCACTCGTAACCCGCGATCCGCTGCACCTCGCGCGAACTCTGCAGTCGCGTCGGGCGTTCGATGCGCGGACAACACACGCGCTTCGTTCGACACACCGAGTTGATCCAGTGTTTCCACGGCATTCCGCATCGTCTCCCAGTCGGATTTGCTTCCCATAATGACGGCAACTAAAGGCTTCGATTCAGGCATGGGCAGATTGTAGAGATTTTCCGTGAAAGGCCAACTCTTGTGGCCACGTTTCATTAACACCGCTCTTCAGCGCGGTGTTAGACGTGCCGAGCCTGGAAAGCCGTTTAAACGGCTTCTCTGCCTCCGCCGCACATCGCACCTGGCTGAAGCCAGGTGTTAATGACATATTCCGGTGTGATTGGCGGCGGTGAATCGATTGCGCTGATTGGGATGATGGGCGCAGGCAAGTCGTCCGTTGGAGCATGTCTACGCCGCCGAACAGGCTGGCGTTTGCTCGATACGGACGAAATCGTTGCTTCGAAGTTCCGAACGTCGATCCCAGAAATTTTTGCCAAACACGGTGAAAAAAAATTCCGACAAGCGGAAACGGAAGCGCTGCGGAGCTTGCCGACAACAAAACACATGATCATCGTCACGGGTGGCGGGATTGTGTTGCGCGAACAGAATATTGAGATTCTGAAGCGGTTCGGCGCCATTGCCTGGCTTGACGCCGACGAGAAAACACTTTTCGCGCGGGCCTCTCGAAAACAGAACCGACCATTGCTGCAAACGAAGAACCCAAGAAAATCGTTCTCGCAAATCCTTGCTGCCCGCAGACTTCTTTACGCAAACATCGCCGATATCCGAATCGATACTTCCGTACTCACCGATGAGGAAGTCGCCGTAGCGATTGTGGCGAAGGTTAGAAGAATGAATCTCAAACCGGAATCCCCTGTTTCAGCCAAGGCATTATGATGCAGATTTCGGACACAGAACTTAAAACGCGGCTTGTTTCTTTTGCGCAAGAGATCGGATTTGATTCGTGTCGTGTAACAGCCTGCAACGCGCCGACACACGCAAACTATTTTAGTGAATGGCTGCGCGACGGTGCGCACGGTGAGATGAATTACATGCAACGCGGCGAGGAAAAGCGGTGCGATCCAGAGAAACTTTTGCCTGGCGCGCGGTCGATTATTGCTCTTGCGCTAAATTATTTTCAGGGAGACGCGGCTCACAGCGCCGCAGGTACAGGAAGAACGGGCCGGATTGCCCGCTACGCGTGGGGCGAGGATTATCACGATGTAATCGGAGCAAAACTGAAAAGAATTGACGAGTTTCTTCGCGTCTTTGGCGGAGAGCAGAAATCTTATGTCGATACCGGGCCTGTGCTGGAACGGGACTATGCGGCACAGGCTGGCATCGGCTGGCACGGCAAGAGCACCATGCTTATCGATGAGCGACTCGGGACCTGGTTTTTTCTCGCGGAACTTTTGACCACGCTTGAATTGCCACCGGATGCACCAGTCTCGGATCGGTGCGGAACATGCGACCGTTGCATTACAGCCTGTCCAACAGGCGCGATTACCGCTCCGCATCGGTTGGACGCGCGTCGCTGCATTTCTTACCTAACGATTGAATTGAAAACCGCCATACCTGTGGAGCTTCGTCCGCTGATGGGGGATCGAATCTTTGGCTGCGATGATTGCCTCGACGCGTGTCCATGGAACCGATTTGCTAAGAAATCTCGAGAGAGTGCGTTCCTCGCTCGCCGATCAACGAGTGGCATGTCGCTGCGGGAATATTTAGACTTAACTGACGCAGATTTCCGGGAGCTTTTCAGAAACTCACCAATTAAGCGAATAAAGCGTCGCGGGTTTCTGCGCAATGTGTGTGTCGCGCTCGGCAATGTAGGCGAGCAATCCGACGTTCCGGCGCTCGAACGCGCTGCAGCCGACCCGGAGCCGTTGATCGCAGAGCACGCCGCATGGGCAATTCAACACATACGCGATCGCCAAAAGCAGCTTCGGTCGCGATTGTTTGAATCCAAACCAGCCGCACACTGCATCCAACGGGGTGAGGGCGATGAACGTGCGCCATTGGCGAAAGTCTAAAGAGAGATAGCTTCAGCCGCATAAACGATCATGTCATGCATCAAGCACTGACGACTCCCCCAGTTGCCCGCGAGGCGGCGAAGAAGCGCCGGCAGGGTCGCAGACGCAAAATTATTTTTGGCGCCGCCGGCGCGGTGGTGCTTTTGGTCATTGCGTTGGTCTTGGCGGGCAAGCGCGAGAAGCCGATCCCAGTGACAACGGAAAAGGCGGCGCGCCGCACCATTCTGCAAACCGTGTCCGCGACCGGTAAGGTTCAGCCCGAAACTGAAGTGAAAATTTCGCCGGAAGTTGCCGGGGAAATTATCGAACTGCCCGTCGAGGATGGGATGCATGTGAAAAAAGGCGACCTGCTTGTGAAGATCAAACCTGATTCTTATAAAGCATTGCTTGAACAACAGGAGGCAGCGATCAGCGCCGCGAAGGCGACTAACCTTCAGCAAAAAGCGACGATGCTTAAGACCGAGCACGACTTGCGGCGATCGAAGGACTTATTCGACAAAAAGCTGATTTCAGAGCAGGAATACAATGCCGCGGAAGCGGCGAACGACGTAGCAAAAAATACCTACGAGAGTTCACTGCACGAAATTGAACGGGCACAGGCGAGCTCGAGCCAGGCGCGCGACCAACTTTCAAAAACCACGATCTATGCGCCGATGGACGGAACAGTCACCGTTCTAAACAGCAAACTGGGCGAACGCCTCGTCGCAACGAATCAATTTGCGGGAACGGAAGTGATGCGAGTGGCGGATCTCAGCCATATGCAAGCCGTCGTGGACGTGAATGAGAACGATGTCGTAAACGTAAAACTTGGGGACAAAGCAAACATCAAAATCGACGCGTACGGCGACCGCAAATTCAAAGGGGTCGTTCAGCAAATCGCGAACACCGGAAAAACGACCGGAACAGGTACGCAGGAGGAAGTCACAAACTTCGAAGTAAAAATTCGCGTCGACGACCACGATGTGTCGTTGCGCCCTGGACTAAGTTGCACCGCCGATATCGAAACGAACATGGTTAAGGATGCGATCGCGGTGCCGATGCAAAGCGTGACGATCCGCACCGGGGACACCAACCTCAGCCCGGAGGAAATCGAAAAACAAAAACAAAAAGTCACCGCACGTGACAAGGATGATAACAAAGCGGAACTGAGCAATGACCGTCTCGAGAAACAGGCCCAAAAAGAAGAACGCGAAAAGCTGGTCAAGGTTGTGTTCGTGAAGAACGGCAGCAAAGCGCAAATGATGAAGGTGACGACAGGGATTGCCGACGATTCCTACATGGAAATCAAAAGCGGCATCAAACCCGGTGACGAAGTCATCTCAGGCAGCTACAGCGCCATCAGCCGGAAATTAAAGGAAGGCGCGAAAGTCGCCTACGACAAGGAAGTCGCGAAGTGACGAGTGACAGTCGGTCATCGGACCCGATAATCATCGACATCGAGAACATCACGAAAGACTACGTGATGGGCGAAGAAGTTGTTCATGCGCTGCGGGGCGTGTCGCTGCAAATTCACAGCAACGAGTATCTCGCAATCATGGGCCCGAGTGGCAGCGGAAAATCGACTCTTATGAACATGCTCGGCTGCCTCGATACACCGAGTTCCGGACGTTACGAATTCAATGGCCGGGACGTTTCCAGCATGACCGACGATGACCTGGCGGCGATTCGGAATCGCGAGATCGGTTTTGTTTTTCAAACCTTTAATCTTCTTCCGCGCGCTGACAGCCTACGGAATGTTGAGCTTCCGCTTGTCTACGCCGG
>DASXOI010000141.1:0-5578 GCA_036494375.1 Candidatus Udaeobacter sp. | reverse complement strand
CGTTTCGATTATCGCCGGGTGCTTCATCATGCTCGGGTTTCTTGCCTTGTCAGTCGCGAGTGTGCCGCGCATCACTCACATTCCATGGCAACCGTTTGCGTCGGAACACGCTCGCGGACTCGGCGGTTTGGCCGTTGGTATCTCGATTGCGCTCTGGAATTATATCGGGTGGGATAATCCGTCGACCGTGCAGGGCGAAGTAAAAGATCCTTCGCGCACATATCCGCGTGCGCTCGCTTTCGCCTTGCCGCTTGTCACGATCGGCTATTTCGTTCCGTTGCTCACAACACTCGGTGCAAGCGATTGGACTACGTGGAGTGAAGGTGGCTGGCCACAGATCGCTGCCTCCGCAGCTGGAAGCGCGGGCCGATGGCTCGCAATCTGGATCGCTCTCGGCGGAATGGTTAGCGCGCTTGCACTTTTCAACGCGTTGCTGCTTGGCTACTCACGAATTCCATTCGTGCTCGCCGGCGATGGTTTGTTGCCGAAGCCTCTGGCGAAGCTGGATGTGCACGGCACGCCGCGGACGGCTATCATTGTGTCCGCCGTTTTCTATTCGCTTTTCGCTCTTGTCGCGTTCGGCAAATTAATCATTGCCGATGTGCTTCTCTATTCGGTCGCGCTTTTCCTTGAGTTCGCCGCGCTGATTCAACTTCGCAAAATCGAACCGTCATTGCGCGGCGTGTTCCGGATTCCGCTGGGCCGCACTGGTGTGACACTCCTCGCTTCGCTGCCAATGATAGTGTTAGTGGGCGTGATCGGCGTTTCCTTCGCCGACGGTGAATATGGTTTGCCGGCAGTTATCGGCACCTCTGTCGCAATTGCGGCGGGACCTTTGATGTATCGAGTCGCTCAGCGCCGCAGCACTGGTTAGGCAAACTTGCGAAAACATTGAAACATTGTGTGCCGGGTCCTTTCGCTGAATTCTGTGTTCGGCGTTGAATGTTGCGCTCCTGCCGCGCCAACGCTTGCCGGAGGCGGGTTGAGCGTTCATCTTTGCGCGCCATGAAGGGCGATTCCATTGGTCAACTGATAATGACGGGTGTTCCCGGAAAAGAACTCGATGCAGAAACGGCCCGTTTGTTTCGGCGCGTCCAACCGGGGGCATACATTCTTTTCGGGCGAAATCTCGAGAGCTCGACGCAACTCCGAAAGCTAATCGACGATTTGCGCGAACTGAGCGACATCGAGCCGATCATTACAATTGATCAGGAAGGCGGACGCGTCTCCCGATTGCGGCGCATCGGAAATGAACCGCCAAACGCGCAACAATTGAGGGATAAGAATGATATCGAGCTGATCCGGCGCCACGGCGACATCACCGGACGTTTGCTGCGGCTTTTCGGATTCAATCTCGATCTTTGTCCGGTGCTCGACATTTCCTTTAATGATGATGCCGAAAACTCCTTGCACGGCCGGTGTTACGGAAAAGATGTCGAACAAGTCGTGCGCAATGCCGGCGCGTTCAATGACGCGATGCGTAAGCAGGGGATCGCGAGTTGCGGCAAACATTTCCCCGGTTACTCGGCTGCAACTTCAGATGCGCATTTTCAATTGCCCCGGATCAATCGCAGCAGAGAAGAATTGAACGAGAATGAGCTAGCTGTATTTCGCGCATTTATCGGTAGGGGCGGTTCACCGAACCGCCCCGAGGCGATTGAGGTCAATCGCCCCTACCTTAAAGAAGGTCTCGTAGACAGCATGATGATTTGCCACGGGTGGTACCCGTGCTTCGAGCCGCAACCCACGCCGGCCACCGTGTCGCGCCGAATTGTTACGGAGTTGTTGCGCAACGAATTTGGTTTCGAAGGCCTGGTCATGACTGATGATCTGGACATGGGTGCGATTCTGACCGCGTTTCGATTAGAGGACACCATTCGCCTCTGCCTCGAGGCCGGAAATGACATCATGATGCTCTGCCATCGGGTGCCTGAAATCGAAACGGTGCAGCGAATCCTTGGCACGTTGCCTTCCAATCAAATCGAGCGGGCGCAGCAACACGTAAGCGAATTTAAGAAAAACCTCTCTCCACCCGAACAATTCTCTGAGAGCGCCTTTCACGAACTCAACAAAGAAATCGCGGATCTGCGTTCTACCGTGGTGGGCGTAGAAGAAGCAGGCCAGGTCGTGCGCGAGCGCCAAATTTCACCAGTGGAGAGATTCTGATTCGGAGCCCAGCGTACCGCCGCGCTAAACGAATTACCATGGAGGCGGCGCGCCCTCGCGCCGTTCCGTGCGGCCCGGGGGCGGGCCGGCTCCATGTCGAACTGACGCAGTCTTGCCTACTACTGAGCTCTCGAGCGCGATACGAGCAAGAGATCGCGTCCGACCAGATACAGAAGAAACGAGATTATAAAAAAGGGAATCAAGGCGAGCGGATCCGCGTACGGGCCGCTCACAAACGGATTGTGGGCTGTTTGCCACTGCTCGATCCGATGCCCAATCGAGGCAAGCGGGCCAACCATTTCTTTTGCTGCGATCACAATGCCGGTGATTGCACCGCCGGCGATGTAACCTGATGCGAGCAAAACTCCAGGACTTTTGTCGCCCTCCGCGGTGAGTTCCATCTCGGAAAGATTTTTGTGTCTGAATTTTACTTTTAAATAGCGATCCACCAACCAGCGAACCATTCCGCCGACAAAAATCGGGGTGGATGAGGCGATGGGAAGGTACACTCCTACGGCGAATGCCAGCGATGGAATCCCGCTCATCTCTAGCACGACCGCGATCATTGCGCCGAGCAGAACAAGCGCCCATGGCAATTTGTGACTGAGGATTCCTTTGATGATGTACGACATCAGAGTTGCTTTCGGCGCATCGAACTTCTGCACCGACGATCCGTCAGGACGAACCCTGTGCGTGCCGTTAATGCCGGGATCGACGAGGTAAATAGGGACGCCCTGCTCGTTAACCAAATAGCGCTGAGCAGCGCCGCCCTCTGGATCGATGCGTTGCCAGACATGATACGTTTTCGAATCCGAAGCGGCCTGTATCCCTTGCAGCTTTGCCGGTTTCCCGATCTCATTCGCAGGCGCGCGCAATTCGGTGTTTGCCGGAACTGGCACGTAAACGGTGTATGCGTCATTCAAAAACAAGAGCACGTATCCAAGTGTCAGCGCCGATGCCAGCGAACCGAAGAGAATAGCGATCTGCTGCGCCCGAGGGGTCGATCCAACCAGAAAACCTGTTTTTAAATCCTGTGAAGTTGTGCCGCCATTAGATGCAGCAATGCAAACAATTCCTCCAATCGAAAGAGCCGTGACGAAATAGGGCGAGGCGGTCCAGCCTGCGATCAGAAATGCCAGGCACGTGAGCAATAAAGTCGCCACGGTCATTCCGGAAATCGGAGTTGAAGACGAACCAATCTCTCCGGTTAATCGCGAAGATACGGTGACGAACATAAAGCTGAACAGCACGATGAGAAACGCGCCGAGAAAATTTCCACGCAGATGCAGCTGCGGAACTGCCATGATGACTGCTATGATCGCGAGACAACCAATGATTACGACGCGCATCGACAAATCACGATCCGTTCGAGGCACGTGTCCGCGCGAACTGTGTTGGCCCACCAGGTCCGACAATCCGCCTCGCAATCCGTGCCAGATTGTGGGGATCGATCGGAACAAGCTGATGATTCCGCCTGCGGCAACTGCTCCCGCGCCGATGTAAAGAATATACGCCTCGCGAATGTCGTCGGGTCCCATTTGGCCGATTGGAATGGTTCCGGGTGCGACCGGTCCTGTGACCTTGTCACCAAAAAATTTAATCGCTGGAATCAGCACGAGATACGAGAGGACGCCGCCTGCGCACATGATCGAAGCGATCCGGGGCCCGATGATATAGCCGACGCCGAGTAAAGCAGGTTCGATCGTGGCGGAGATTGAGCCGCCTTTTAATGGCTCGCCAAAAATTTTCTCTGGCGTGTCCTTCCACATTCTGAACGCTCCCATTGCGGTCTGGTAAAGAACACCGATTCCAAAACCAGTGAAGATCACTTTGCCGCCTCCGCTCACCGCTTCTTGATTGACGATTTCGGCATTCGCAGTCGTGTGTGTCTTGTCCGCGACGGCGATTGATTCCTTCGACACCGCTGCCTTCAGAACTTCGGCACAAGCTGTGCCTTCGGGATATTTTAAAACCCCGTGCTCAGCGACAATCAATGCGCGGCGCAACGGGATCATCATCAATATGCCGAGCAATCCGCCGAGGACCGCAACGAGCATTACTCGCGTGATTTCTAGATCGAATCCGAGAATCATGATCGCCGGCATCGTTACACCCAAACCGAACGCGATCGATTCACCCGCCGAACCTGCGGTTTGCACGATGTTGTTTTGGAGAATTGTTGCGTCGCGCGACCGAAAAAACTTCGACCAGATACGAAAGATGGTGATTGAAAGCACGGCCACCGGGATCGACGCGCTCACCGTTAATCCCACTTTGAGCACAAGGTAAAGCGACGACGCGCCGAAAATAATTCCGAGAATTGTGCCGGTGATCAGATGCGGCCATGTCAGCTCCGGCAATTGAGCGGAGGCTGGAATGAACGATTTGAAGTTTGCGGCCAGTGGATTCGTTGGTCGCGCGCCGACGATGTCTGGATATTCCTGCGGCGGATTTGCGCTATCGATCGTCGACATCTCGCGAAAGATTCAAAAAATCACGCGAAAAGCGCAAGCAAGGACTGTCGGCAATTCTCGCTTGAGGCGTTTGGGCCGCCTCGCCCTTTCTAAGGGAGAGGGGGTGGGTGAGGGTTATTGGGACTGAGTGACGAACGAGACTAACCCCTCACCTTAGTCCTCTCCCCTTCAACAAGGGGAGAGGCGGAATTATCCGCGGGCGAGTGTACGGGGGAATATCCAGCTACAGCCTCTTGACCCGTTTGACTGTTCCACACTATTCTCCGAATCCTGTGCGCAAAGAACTCACCGTACGCGGACTCATCATCGGCATCATTATCACGCTGGTGTTCACCGCAGCGAATGTGTACTTCGGGCTTAAAGCAGGGCTGACGTTCTCTACGTCAATTCCAGCAGCGGTGATTTCCATGGCCATCCTGCGCGGGTTTCGTGACGCCACAATTCAGGAGAACAATATCGTCCAGACCGTTGCCTCCGCGGCCGGCACACTTTCATCGATCATTTTTGTGCTACCGGGGCTAATCATGATCGGTTGGTGGACCGAGTTTCCGTTCTGGATCTCATTCTGGATTTGCGCGCTCGGCGGAATTCTGGGTGTGATGTATTCGATTCCTCTACGTCGAGCGCTAGTCACAACTTCCGATTTGCCGTATCCGGAAGGCGTTGCATGCGCTGAAGTGCTCAAGATAGGAAGCAGCAGCGATTCCAAGCATGCTGCCGACATTGAACATGGGAGGGCCGGTCTGCTTGCCGTACTCTGGGGCTCGATCGTTGCCGCGGTATTCGCGGTCGTCGTGCAGACGCAAGTATTGGCCGCCGATGTGGCGCAAACTTTTCGGATTGGCAGGCGCGGATCGGTGAGCGGATATGATTTCTTTTTGTCGTTTGCTCTTCTCGGGATCGGACACCTGGTCGGTTTGTCCGTCGGGATCGCGATG
>DASXOI010000140.1:0-19618 GCA_036494375.1 Candidatus Udaeobacter sp. | reverse complement strand
CGCCAGATGCGCAACCTGCCGGTAAGCATAATCGCTTTCCAGAGCGGCTTTCTGCAATTGTTTCAGCTCGGACAATGTCTGCGGCGAAAACACAGCCGGCGTCGGCGATGGCGATCCGTTGGGACTTGATGAGATCGCCGGCGGTTGTTGCGCCGAGAGACGTACTGTCCAAACAAACGGTAATAAAAACGCGAGACATATCGCGCAAAGCCCGTTTCTCGATTCAGGCATCGCAAACTCTGTCAGAAAACCTGAGATCATCAATCGAGGGAAAAACCACGGCGGCATTAGACCAGTTATTGTAGGGCAGGCGCTCCGCCTGCCAGTCGCTATTCCCTCGGCAACCGAAGCGGTCGCCCTACAAACAGATCCCGATCTATGCCTATCTCGACCGCGCTATTTCTCCTTCTTAAACTCCATCTCCTCGCCGAACAGCTCAGGGTTGCTGGCGTTTTTTGTCAGGAGTGCAACTACCGTGGCTGAGTTCCTGGTTTCCTTTGGGACAAGCTTGTCATTGACGTTCCGTAATCTCAGGTTCTTGCCATCGTCAGACAACTTCCAAATGACATAAGCATACTTGCGATCGCGCGAGTTGAGGTCCTGAACGCTCGCAAAAGGCGTTTCCGCGACGTCAGAGTGGTAAGCGCGGAAAAGATCGCCGTCGTAACAAACGATGTAGACGTTGTCCTCGATGCTCCGCAGTTTCAGCTTTTCCTTTCCATCGGCCGATGTCCA
This sequence comes from Candidatus Udaeobacter sp., assembly GCA_036494375.1. Taxonomy (GTDB): domain Bacteria; phylum Verrucomicrobiota; class Verrucomicrobiia; order Chthoniobacterales; family UBA10450; genus Udaeobacter. Next base: position 18,883 of record DASXOI010000140.1, on the reverse strand, counting down.
GTCGCCAAGCAGTCGCTCCTCTACTTTTCGGGTCGGAGCCGATGTGATTGGGATGTCATACTGGCAAGCGGTGAATGCCAGAATGCACAGGCAAGTGGCAACGCGAAAAACTGATCTGCGACAAATCAAATTCGATAAAGTCACCGCCAGAGTTCTGGAACGAGCTCAGCCCTTTTCAGCGATTATTTGGGCAGCTTCGACGCAATCACGTCAATTTTTTCGATCGAAGGTGATTTCGTCAGAAGCTCAGACGCTTTTTCCATCAAGGCCTGCGCTACCTTGCCATTCAGGTGCGCATCCCGTCCAGAGTCATCTGCGAACGTGTCAAAAATACCGTATCTGGACGGCCCGATTTTAATGGCGAACCACGATACCGTTTTCGATTCGGCCTCCACTAATGCCTGACCAGTCTGCAAGAATTTCTCTACTTCCGTTTCCTTTCCGGGTTTCGCCTCCAGAACCACCCACAATGCCTTTCCGTTCATGACTCGATCCTCCGTTTGACGTTTACATCGCACTCACCGGCGAACCTGTCTACTTACGAAATAGATTCGACACTCTTTCGGCCTTCGTCGAAATCGATCAGATCGGGAATAGTGAGAATGTCGTCGCGATCTGCGATTCCCGCTTCCTTCTTTCGTTGTTCGAGCCGCGGCGTGATTGCATCGCGCCATCCGAGCTTCGAGGCGAATCCGTTCCAGACAAAGAGATCGCCATCATTCAATCGGCGGCCCTTTTCGAAACACCATTCCAGAATTTCTTCGTCCGTGCCGCCCTGCTTTACACGCTCAACCAGATCGGGATGGTGCACGCGCAGAAAATTGCAGCACGTTCCATCTGCCGCTTTCAGCGCGCCCAAGTTTTCTTGATAATCTTCGTGGAGTTCGCTGCGCAGATGCAGCTGAATCTTATCCAGCATGCGCGGGAAATACATCATGCCGCTCGTCATTTCTTTGGGACTCTTTGGATAAATAGCCATAGGCGAATGAATCGCATCATCCCGTGGCGACGCAATAACAAGGAGTGACGGCTTCCCAGCCGTCACGTTTACCACGACGGCTAGGAAGCCGTCGTTCCTTGGCCGCAGGTCAACGCCAGAATTCGCTCTCTCTTCGCGCCGTAATCGAGAGAATGAAACCGTCTGATTTCATCGATACGACGGACGGCATTGAGAGTGTCGAGAAAAGCTGTGTAGCTGGCCGCAAGCTCACTCGTTTCGAGATAACGGCCACGCAGGTTCGCATCGCGAAATGCCTCGGGAGATTGCCGTGCAAAAAGATGATAACGCAACCAGCGGCGGTCCGTCGCCGAAACGCGCTGCGTTTTTCGGAAAAAGGCCACAAAAAGTAGAAGAACCAGATAAGTGTCCACCTGCGCCTGCAGCTCAAGGTTGCGCGCAAAATCTTCCGAAGCGATCTCGCGCACGCCGCGTTTGAACTGGAGCGCAGCGTGCAATGCATGATTCAATTCTTCAACAAACGCGATCAGTGATCGAATGTTCCGCTCTCCCAAGCCCGCGCGCGGGTCGTGTTGTTCGAGTTGGTCAATGAGCCAGCGGGAATAATAAATGCCGACGTAAAGTTGGTCGCCAGCTCGGCGCAAAAATGTGCGCGCGAGTTCGCTCAGTTCCAAGGCGGATTTGCCCGCGAGCATGGACAAATGCGCGCAGCGTGTCCCATCAATCAGACAATCTTCCAGATTGATTCCGACCTGCGCGTACGTGCGTTCGAATAATCTCTGGATTTGGCTGAAGAGTGTCTCGTTCACAAAGAAAGTGAGGGACGGGCGTCTTCGTCCAGATTCAGCAACTGATCGGAAAGCTGATTCAGCGCGAGCCGGACCTCTCGAAATCGATCGGCCAATCCTTCGAACACGTCATTTAGTTCGCAGCGGCGAGCCACCACATGCGAGGAAACAAGTTGATAGTTCGTCCGGCCGACCTGCTCGTAAAAATTGATGTCCGGTCCGCCACGCAGGCTGCGTCGCTGGGTGTTCTCGTGAAAAATTCCGCTGATGAACAGCGAATAATTACCAATGTGCGCTCGAAGCAGGAACGCCTGCTCTGGAGTGGCGCGGTTCAGCGCGATCAGGATATCGGAAATGTATTGTTCGGCGAGATAATGTGTTTCCTCGGAAATCTGGAGCCGACTCGCCCGCGAAAATGTTTCCAGTAGTGACGCCACGTAATCGCAAAGCTTTCGATCTCCGATTCCGCCCTGTTGCAACACGTGGCGAGCAAGCACGTAAAAATAAAATTGCGATGAAATTCGAAGATGTCCGCAGTGGTTTAGAATAACGTCAACCAACCGCGGATGATCGAGGATGGAATCGCGGGTCTCGACATCGCTCAACAGATCGACCAGAGAAACTCGATCTGTTTGCGAACGCGCCAGCGTGCGCACAATGAAGTCGAAATCGGCTGCGGTAAACCGCGCCCGACAATTCGCCCTGACCATCGGGGCTTCATAATCCGCAACTCACGCGGCGATGGCAAGCCTAATTGTGACGAGCGTGCGAAATGATCCGATCGCCGTCTCTATGCCAGCTTGAATCGGCTGGCGTTGCTGCTTCACTCGGGTGGCCACCAATCGTGAAGCTCTGCCGGATTCATTTCCATTACGGACCTGCGGCGCACTTCCTCCAGCACCTTCTCCTCAGTCCAGCCGGGGTGATGAACGCGAACCGATTCGATTTTGAACTGGCGTATGCGTTCAGTGAACTTCAACGCGCGGGTTAGTTTCTCTCGCGGCATCATCGCTCGATACGCTGCTACATCTTTCGGCATCCATTTTTCCTGCCTTCCTGCTTTCCTGATTCTAATCTGCGAAATCTGTCGATAAATTGTCTTGGACGCAAAGGCGCGCATCGCTCTAGCTTTTCTCCGCCAGTTTAATTCCCAAGTCGCGTAGCTGCTTCGGATCGACTTCCGCGGGTGACAGTGACATGAGATCCATGCTGCGGTTGTTCTTTGGAAAAGCCATCACATCGCGAATGCTTTGCTCGCCGCAGAGCAGCATGACCAGACGATCGAAACCGAACGCGATACCGCCGTGCGGCGGAGCGCCGAGCCGAAAAGCGCGTAGCAAATGACCGAATTGCGCTTGTTGAGCTTCGGAGGTGATGCCCAGTGCTTCGAACATTTTCTCCTGCAACGGCGGTTCGTAGATTCGCATGCTGCCGCCGCCGATCTCGACGCCGTTCAAAACGACGTCGTAAGCCTCAGCGCGAATTTCGCTGAGCCGTAGACGTGGCGCCTCGTCGCGTTCACCAGCTTCAAGCCAACGCGACGAGGGCGTCGCGTCCACAAGCAACTGCATATCCTCGGCTTTGGGTCGAGTGAATGGGTGATGCATCGCGTTCCATTTGTTTTCGTCCGGACTCCATTCGAAAAGCGGAAAGTCTATGACCCACAGAAAATCCCAGTCCGGCGCGCCCGGCGGTCGCGCCCTACCATGCAAATCCTGCATTTCTGCGATGCGCAGGCGTAATCGTCCCAAGACTTCACAAGCTAGGCTCCATTTATCAGCAGCGAAAAAGACGCAATCGCCCTCCTCGATGTTCAGCTTTGATCGCAACGCGGTCTTCTCGGCGTCATTGAAGAACTTCACGATGGGCGATTTCCATTCGCCGTTCTCAATCTTGATGAAGGCGAGACCTTTGGCGCCGTGCAGCTTTGCAATTTCTGTAAGCTCGTCTGCCTGGCCAATGGTGATTCCGGCAAAACCTTTCGCGTTAATTGCTTTCACTACGCCGTCGGCATCAAGCGCACCGCGAAAAACCTTGAATCCGCTTTCACGAAACATTTCACCAAGATCGACCAGCTCCATTTCAAACCGGCGATCTGGTTTATCGCTGCCGTAGCGATCGACGGCTTCACGATATGTAAGCCGGTCAAATGGTGTTTTGATGTCGATGTCACGCGTAGCCTTGAAAATCGCGGCGAGCATTCCTTCGGTGACGCTGAAGATGTCGTCGGGCGTGACGAACGACGCTTCAATGTCGATCTGCGTAAACTCCGGTTGCCGATCCGCGCGCAAATCTTCGTCGCGAAAACATTTTGCGATCTGAAAGTATTTTTCCACACCCGCGACCATGAGCAGCTGTTTGTATTGCTGCGGCGCCTGCGGCAACGCATAAAACTTTCCAGGCGATACGCGGCTCGGCACCAGAAAGTCACGCGCCCCTTCCGGTGTGCTTTTGGATAGAATCGGCGTTTCAACTTCGACGAATCCCTGGCTGTCGAGGTAATCGCGGGTTGCTTTTGCGGCCTTGTGACGAATCCGCAAATTGCGCGCGAGCCGTGGCCGACGCAGATCCAAATATCGGTGCGTCATCCGCAAATCTTCATTTTGCGGCTCGGCATCGATTGGGAATGGCAGCGGGTCCGCTCGATTTAGAATGCGCAGCTCGATCGGAATGATTTCGATGTCGCCCGTCGCGAGATTTGGATTTTCGGTGCCGGGCAAACGCGCAGCGACGCTGCCCGAAACTTGGATAACATCTTCGCCGCGCAACGTGTGCGCCTGTTCTGCAAGCTCGGCATTTTCCTCTGGACGAAAAACCACCTGGGTCAGTCCTTCGCGGTCGCGCAGATCAATGAAAATCACGCCGCCGTGATCTCGGGTGACATTCACCCATCCAGCAAGCGTGACCTGCTTGCCGATATCGCTTTTGCGAAGTGAATTACAGTCGTGTGTGCGAAACATGTTTCTGTCATTCCGAGCGAAGTCGAGGAATCCCGGTGAAAAACGCTGAGTATCTCCGCGGGATCCTTCGACTGCGCTGCGCTGCGCTCAGGATGACAAACTCGATAGCGCTTGCAAGTGCGCAAGTAGGCTCTGCGCAGGTAATCACGCCGCGGATTCGCGCTGTTGCGACCGAATGCGCGCGATGTGTAGCTGCGAAAGGATGTGAATGGTTCCTTTGTCGGCTTCGACTACGGCACGCCGTTCTCGCACCCAAACGTGATCGGCATGCGGCACCGGAATTCCAGTTCCGCTGCTGAGCTCGATCCAGAAAGGTTCAAACGGAATTTTGCGCACCGCCTCTCGAAGCTCGTTCAGCATACAATGACTATAACAGATTAGATTCGCGATCAAAGCAGCTCGCCAACGCGATCGCCGAGCTGCTCACCAGGCACAAGCTCTTGCTCGCCTGTTGCCATATTCTTGATTTTCACTTGCGGCCACTCATCTCCATAAAGAAGCGCGATGCGCGCGCCTAAGTCTTCGGCGGCTTGGAACTGCCGGGCCACTTTGGTTGGCGTGAGCGGGTAATCGATGCGGCAGCCGCGGTCGCGCAGTTGCTGGATTTGTCCGAGCGCGTCGGGACGGCGTTGTTCCTTGGCGATAACGACGTAAACGTCGATCTTGCTATCGTTTGCTATTGTTTGCTGCATCGCTTCGCGTGCTCGCGGAATTTCGTTGATCAATTCGCCAAGAACGACGTCCCCCATTGCGAATCCAAGAGCAGGCATCGAAACCGTGCCGTCGCTAAGTTGCGCTATCAAATTGTCGTAGCGTCCGCCGCCGGCGATGGCTCGAAACTTCCCGGCACGATCGAATACTTCGAAAACGATCCCGGTGTAATAGGCAAGCCCTCGAACGATTCCTACATCGATCGCCACGAAATCGGCGAGGCCGCGAGCCCGCAGCCCGTCAACGAGTTGCTCCAGCTTTGCGCTTTGGCCGCCGCTCTTCATCGTGGCGAAAACCGGATCGGCAAGGTCCCCGAGTTTCTCTGCCGTTTTCTCACGCGGCTCGCGCGCGGATTTATCGATCGCTTGCAGTAAATCGTCCCACCGCTCAGACGGCACGTTGTTGGCGCGGAAGAAATCAGTCCAGAATTCGCGATCGCTGATCCGGACCACGAAATCTTTTTCAGTGAATCCGAATGTACGCAGGAAATCGATGCAGAGCGCGACCAGTTCGACATCGGCGGGGAGATCCTTTTCGCCAATGAGGTCGCAATTGAGCTGAAAATGTTCCCGCAACCGGCCGCGCTGTTGCTTCTCATATCGGAAAAATTGTCCGATGGAGAACCACTTGAGTGGTTTCTTGAATTCGCGTTCATGCGCAGCAACCACACGAGCAAGCGTTGGCGTGAGTTCGGGACGCAGTGCAACTTCGCGTTCGCCTTTGTCTGTAAAATTGAAAAGCTGCTCGACAATTTCGGCGCCGCTTTTCTTCTTATACAGCTCGGTCGCTTCTAAAGGCGGGCCTTCCCATTCGACGAAGCCGTAGCGGCGGGCGACCTCACGCCAGCGTGCAAAAATGTAATTGCGTCGGGCACAGTCGTCGGGCAGGAAATCGCGGAAACCGGGTAAAGCCTGCATAAAGATCTTATCCAAGTCGTCTCATAAATGTCATTCTGAGCGGAGCGAAGAATCCAGCTACTTCGAGCACCTTCGAACTCAATTCAAGCTGACAATCTTCCATTGCCCTTCGCAGCCAAACCACCATGCCTAATCGATTGAAGTAGCTGGATGTTGTCGCTTCGCTCAACATGACAGGCCTTTTATGACCAGTGGCGGAAGACGCTGAATAGCTGACCGAGACGACCACCGGGGCCGGAATTTACGATATCAGGGCGAACCTGAAAGAACTCCCGTGTTAAAAGACCGGGTCGATACACGATCGAGCACATCAATTGAATCAAAGCAGAGGGAGAAATATGAAACAAATCAGATTAACAAAAATATTGGCAGCAAGCTTGCTTTGCGCGGCATCATTGGGCTTGGCACTTGCGCAGACGACAACAACGACAACTAGCACAGACCCCGTAACCGGTACGACCACAACCCAGCAGACGACTACGAGCACTGCGGGCAACATCGTCACCTACACCCCGGACTCGGATTACTTTATGTTCCGAACGGCGTCAACTGCGGCGCCCGTGCGGTATTATTACACCAAGGATACTACTGTGGTTGATCCGGCAGGTCGCACTGTAACCTGGTCGGCGATCCGTCCAGATATGCCGGCTACCGTTTATTACTCAAATGTGGGCGACCGGGTTGTGGTGCGCAAAGTCGTTTTGGCGCAACCTGCCCGGCCGGCCGCTGTGATTAAGGAAACGACTACCACCACTACGACGACGAGGCCGTAACGACAATTGTTGTTTAGCTAAAGCTCAAAGCGCCCGCGAAAAATTCCGCGGGCGCTTTTTTGCAGTTCGAACTGTAGCCACCGGCCTGCGGCCGGTCGAGTCGGTTGGGGGCGCACGTCGAGACGGCCCACAGGGCCGTGGCTACACAAGCGTGCAAACAAACGCCAAGTGCGCTGGAACAGCGCACGCTACAGCCGGCAAAGGGTTGTACCGTCCGCTGTCCTCAGCGGAAAAAGAGCGATGAGGCGAACCAGTTTCCACTTGCCTGGTTCTCACGTAAATTTGCCGCCGCGTGGCTGCATCAAAAAAAGAGAAGCCTGATCTGCAGAAGAAAGTGCATGAGGTGCCGCACAGGCCAGGTGTGTACTTGATGCGCGACCGGTTTAACCGCGTGATTTACGTCGGCAAAGCACGCGATCTGCGCAAGCGCGTTAGCTCGTATTTCCTGCCGTCGAAATTGGCCCAGGCCGATTTGAAAACGCGCGCATTGCTCGACGCGACATGGGATTTTGAAACGCACACGGTCCGAAGCGAGGCAGAATCGGTTTTGCTCGAGGGCAAATTGATCAAGGAATACCGACCGCGTTACAATATTTCGTTTCGTGACGACAAGCGGTTCCTCGTGGTCAGAATCGATCTGAGGGAGGAGTGGCCGCGCTTTCGCCTCGCCCGATTCAAAAAGGACGACGGCAGCCGCTACTTCGGCCCATACGCGCATGCCGGTGCGCTGCGGCAAACACTGAATTTCATGCGCAAGAGATTTGGCGTGCTGACGTTTGGGCGCGGCGCGCCGACAGAGCGCGAGTTGAAGTCTTCGACATACCAGGTGCCTGTACGCTTGAGCGAAACCAGCGCCGACCAATATCGCGAGCGCGTAGCACAGGCCTGCGAGTTTTTGGAAGGCAAGTCGCGCGAGATGATCGCCGTACTTGAAGAACAAATGCACACCGCTGCGGAGAAGATGGATTTCGAGAAGGCTGCGGAGCTTCGCAACATGGTCGCGGACTTGCGCAACACGACGAGACCTACACGCCGATTCACGCGCGGCAGTCTTCCGAGCACGATTGATCCAATGGCAGACGTGCAAACGTTGGCGGACGCGCTGCACCTTCCAGATGCGACTCGAGTAATGGAGTGTTTCGATATTTCGAATATCTCCACGACACATGTGGTGGCGTCGATGGTTTGTTTCCGCGATGGGATTCCGGACAAAAACAATTACCGGCGCTACCGCGTGCGCACCGTGGAAGGGCAGGATGATTTTGCCAGCATGGCCGAGGTCGTGCGGCGGAGGTATTCACGGATTCTGCTTGAAGCGCGAGCCATAAATTCCGACGCAGCAGAATTTTCGCAGGAGAACCCGGCTGATGCCTTGGCGCGAATTTCCGGTGATCCCGAGCGAAGCGAAGCGACCTCGAGGGATCCCGCAGCGGAAGCACAAAGTAATTCGACCGGATTCCTCGACTCCGCTCGGAATGATACGAATTTTGTCGCGGTGCGTCTGCCCGATCTGATCATTGTCGATGGAGGAAAAGGCCAGCTCTCGTCCGCTTGCCGTGAATTGCAGCGACTTGGGTTGCACGACGTTCCCATCATCGGTCTGGCGAAAGAACACGAGGAGATTTATCGACCGGGTCGAGCACTACCGTTGCGCCTTCCAATGGATTCTCCTGCGCTGCGTTTGCTTCAGCGCATTCGTGACGAGGCGCATCGGTTTGCCAACGCGTACCACCAACTGCTCATGAAAAAACGAGTTGAAGAAAGCATTCTCGACGATTGTCCGGGTGTGAGTCAGAATCGGAAAAGTTTGTTGCTACAGCAGTTCGGCTCGGTGAATCGCCTCCGCCGGGCAAGCGTCGAGGAGATCGCATCCACGGAAGGCATTGGCCGAAAGTTGGCGGAGGAAGTTCACCGCTTTTTGGAGCAGCATTGATTTGTCCCCAGTGTCGCCGAAATTTGCTGTCATTCCAACCGAAGCGAAGCGGAGTGGAGGAATCCCGCGGAGATTAGCATGAGATCCCTCGACTTCGCGCGGCGCGGCCGGCTTAGGTTGGGATTACTTAAATGACTCGCACTCGAATCTGCCCAAATCTGCGGAATTTGTGGATGCCGCTGTGGCTGTTTGCCCTTTCGCCGATTGCGCATGGACAGACGCTCATGCCAATGCCTGCGTCGACCCCGAGCGCTCCGCCGGAAGAAGAGACAATTGTCCCCACTTTCGAAACACAAAAGCTGGCGCGCACTTTCATGCTCGACATCCCGGCGCCACGCGGCCAGATCACCGACCGCAACGGCGTGCCGCTGGCGCAAAACAGGCTCAGTTACAACTTGGCCATAACTTTCCCAACGCCGCTGAACTTTTCCGACGCGCAAGCGCTCAGCTATACGAGGGAAAAAATAGATGAGGCTGGGAAGTTAATCGGACGAATGTTCCGCATTTCGGATCAGGCAATCCTTCGTCATTACCGCAACCGTGGGATCATGCCGTTTGAGATCGCACCCAATCTCACGTCGCAGGAGTACGAAGGCATCAAAGACAAGCTGCCGCCCGAAATGATGGTGCGACCTGTTTACGTCCGAATTTATCCGAACGGAAAAGTGGCTGGTCAGATTGTTGGTTACACCGGAAAAACGGGCCGCAATCCGGACGGAATCGTCGACAACCACGAGACAATCTGGCCGCAAACGGAGGGACGCGAAGGTCTCGAACAGACATTCAACGAGATGCTGACCGGGAAGAACGGAGAGTACAAACTGACCTTCGACAAGAGCGGCCGAAAAACGTCGGAGAAACTGGTTACACCGCCCGAGCCCGGTTACAACGTGGTAACCACTCTTGATTTGCACCTGCAAGAACTGGCCGAAAAAGCGTTGGCGGCAAAAGCAAAGCGCGGCGCACTGGTTATCATCGACCCAAACAGCGGCGATATTCTCGCGCTGGCGTCCTGGCCTACGTATGATCCGAACGTATTCGTTCCCTCCATCTCACCCGATCAACTCAAAGCTCTGCAATCGGACCCGGATATTCCGCTTTTACCGCGCGCATATCGTTCGTCCTATCCACCGGGATCGACATTCAAGGTTGCCGTAGGCATTGCAGCGCTGGAAAGCCATTCCGTCTATCCGCAGGACCAATATCAATGCGTGCCTGCGCTTCAGATCGGCAACGTCACGTTCCACAACTGGAAAAAGAGCGATCGCGGCGCGCTAAACTTCGTGCAGGCGCTCACGGAATCGTGCGACACATGGTTTTATCAGGCCGGCATAAAGACCGGTTCCGCGCCGATCATCGACTGGGCTTTGAAGTTGGGCTTCGGCGCCAAATGCGGGATTCCGTTACGCGGCGAAGTAGAAGGCCGTATCCCAAACGACGAATACATGAAAGCGACGCACGACCGCAAAATCCTAAACGGCGACATCGCAAACATGTCGATCGGCCAGGGCGACATTCAGGTTACTCCATTGCAGATGGCGCAAGCCATGGGCGTCATCGCCAACGGCGGGACTTTCTATCAGACGCGGCTCGTTCAGCAGGTGCAGACTTTCGATAACCAAATCGTCACCGCGTACCAGGTGCGCGCGAAACGAACGCTCGATATCTCGACAGAGACGCTGGACCAGGTGCGCACAGGAATGATCGATGTTGTGAATGGCGGGAGCGGCACCGCGCATCAAGCGAGCCTCGAAAATGTGGAAGTCGCCGGTAAAACCGGCACCGCGCAATGGGGGCCAAAACACAAAGAGCGCACCGCGGCGTGGTTCGCAGGATTTTTGCCTGCCGACCAACCGCGATACGCGTTCGCAGTCGTTTACGAAGGCGATGTTGGCAAGACTGTGCACGGCGGTTCACACGCCGCGCCGATGGTCGCTGAGGTGTTCAAGGATGTTTACAAAGGTCAGATGATCGCCGGCCACTTGCGGCAGCGCGCTCAAGATCAACCCGAAATTCGCCGTGCCGAACCGGTCGAAGAACAAGACGAATCAGATTAATCCGGGGAGCGCACGCGGCCTCGCATGCTGGCGATGGCGGCTCGCCATCGCGGACTTTTTTCTCAAATTAAACCTGGAAGTTCGTTGCGGCGGCACGCCGCAACCAACACGCGAGCCGCGTGCGCTCCCCTGACTATACCGCCGCAGTTTCCTTCGGTAGCTCCATGGTGCCCTTGAACTTCGGTGGTTCCTCTTCAATGCCGAAATTAGCCGAATAGAGTTCCTCGATTTTCGCCACCTCATCCAATGTCAGCGGTGCAGTGTCGGACGCCTTGGCGAATTCCACGAGCTGTTCTTCGTTGTAAATGTTCGGCAGCGTCGAAGCGACGCGATCATCTGCCATCAACCATTGCAACGCCGCCTGACCTAACGTGCGCTCGGCATTTTCGAGAAATCGTAATTGCTCGACTTTCTTGACCCCGTTCAGCAGCCAGCTCCGCGGTCTATGGCTCCGATGATCAGTCGGGGGAAACTTGGTCTCAGCCGTGTACTTCCCTTCCAGCATTCCGGATGAATGCGTCACGCGAATGAGAAACATCGTGTCCTTGCCGGCTTCAGCAGCTGCATCGTGAAATGCGCGCCCGGGATGTTGCTCCAGCATGTTATAGATGTGCTGCACGCTCGTGAGATCGCGTTCGCGAATGGAATTCACTCCCTCGTATAGCCAGCCGATCGCAGGCCCGAGCGCAATACCATAGTAACGAATCTTTCCTTCGCTCTTTAATGCTTCCAGTGTCTTCCAGAGCGCATCCTCATACACCTGGTCCATCCGGATGTTGTGCAGTTGGAGAAGATCGATGTGATCCGTCTTTAGTCGTTTCAGCGCCGCGTCGGTCGCTTGTGTGATGGCTTCAGGCGAAAAATCCTGCGGTATTTCGCGCTGTCCGCGTCCGCGCGCTTCACCGTGATGGACAAAATCGTAGCCCACCTTTGTCGCAATCACGATCTCATCCCGTTGATTCGGAAACGCTTTCGCGATCAATTCTTCGCTCAGTCCGTTGCCATAAGTGTCGGCCGCATCGAAAAGCGTTATGCCAAGATCGAACGCTTTATGCATCAGCGCGATCGCTTCTCCCTCGGTAAAATTTCCCCACCAACCGGTCGAAATCGTCCAAAGACCAAAGCCGACCCCGCTGACTGTCAGATCAGTATTCTTGTAAGTCCGAAAATTCACGAACGTACTTAAACACAGAGAGCGCAGAGGTCACGGAGAGAATTTCCGTCTATGTAACCGCCGAGGTCTCCGTGGTAGAATTCAACCGTGAATCGAACACGTGACGCTGCACTCTTGATTGTCGCGCACGGATCGACGGTGAATCCGGAGTCGAGCGCGCCGACTCTGGCGCATGCGGCGGAGATTCGCCGCCGGAAAGTTTTTGCTACTGTGCAGTGCGCATTCTGGAAAGAGGAACCGAGCTTGCGGGATGCCTTGTTTGTGTTCGATACCGAGTCGATTCGCGAAGTTTACGTGGTACCGAATTTCATCAGCGAAGGTTATTTCACGCACACGGTGGTTCCGCGCGAGCTGGAGCTGAATGGACGAATCACGAAACGTTCGAATGGACAGATCTGGAAGTATTGTGAGCCGGTTGGAAATCATCCACTGATGACAGAGCTGCTGCTCAAGCGCGCACACGAGGTCGCACCCGATGCAGCTCCCGCCGAATCGAGCTTATTGATTGTCGCTCACGGAACTGATCTCAACGAAAACAGCGCCGTCGCGGCGAAGCGCGAAGCGGAAAAGATCCGGGCGCTCGGCGAATACGCAGCGGTACTCAATGTCTACATGGAAGAAGCGCCGCTCGTGGCCGACTGGCGGAAATTAACCGAAACCCCAAACGTGATTGCGGTGCCGTTTTTTATTTCTGACGGGTTACATAGTTACGAGGACATTCCGAGATTGTTGGGAATCAAGGAACGACGGCTTCCCAGCCGTCGAAGCAAAGAAGGGCGATCTCCAGATCGCCCCGGCGGCCTGGAGGCCGCCGCTCCTTGTGGAGGGCTTGGGAGCCGTCCCTCCTTGAAGGAGATTTTTCGCCAGAATCCATACGCGATCGATGGTCGCAATTTGTTTTATGCTCCATCCATCGGCACCGACCCAGGTATTGCTGACATCATGATCGAGCAGGCAAACGCGGCTGCAAAAAGTTGAAATCCTGCTGGCGCTAGGTTTCTTATTCGCGAGATTGCTTCCCCGCGAATGAAAGAAACCACCTGCAAGAAGCTTCAGGAGATCGGGGGATTTGCATTGGCCGGCGGATGCACGCGAAAGCGAATGAATCAACTCGTGGAGATGATTCGTGCCGCGCGCGATTATCGCTGGGTTGGCGTTTACAAGATCATTAAGGACGAGTTCGTGATTATGGCCGAGAGCGGCGAGGAACCGGCGACGTATCCACGTTTTCCAACTAGCCAGGGATTGTGCGGAGCGGCCCTCGAGTCCGGCCAAGCCGTCATCGTAGGCGACGTGAGTAAAGATCTGCGGTATCTGCCGACGTTTCATACCACTCGTTCCGAGATTATTGTGCCGATGCGCAACGATCACCGGCACGTTCTTGGGATGCTCGACGCGGAGAGCGATAAATTGAATGCCTTCGACGACGAAGACCTGCAATTTCTCGAACGGGCAGGCGGCTTGATAGCGCACTGCTTGCATTAACGGATGCGCCGGCGCGCCCGGCGGTCGCGCCCTGCCACATGCCGGATTTGATTGAGGAAATTTTTAACGGCCTTGCTCTGCCGTTTCACTTCGGGCAAATCCAGATCACAAAGAGCGAGAGTGCCGGTTTTGTTCTCTCGCATCGCGGTGACGCATCGCTCGATCAGTTGCACACGTATCGGGACGCGGAAGATGCAATCGAAATCGCAAAGTACGATGACACAGGAAACTATCGTCCGCTCAAAACCGCGCCGAACTTGCGGCGTGGCTGGCGGCTGGAGTTAGGTACGGCTGAGGAACTGAGACATGCGCTGGATTATTTTTATCCAAGCCGCTTCGCGGTCTTCGCAGAGTGGAAAAGCGGCTGTCTCAAAACGACGGCCTTACGCGATACACTGGATCGTCAGTCAGGAATGTACCGCGTTGCCGCAAAAATTTCCGACGCACAAATCAACGACCTGGTAACGAACTTTTGTCGGTCCGATGGTGGATGCCTCAGGACCATTCTATGGAAACGCGATCGGAACGGTGCAATCGCGTCGACGAAATTGCCGAAGGAGAAGTTTGATCCTGCTTGGGACCAGGCGGCAGCGCGGCCGACGCAGGTAGGGACATCGCGCTGCGATGTCCGGACGGCGCAGCGCGCCGTCCCTACCAGTCATTCGCTTTCGGCTACAGTTCCGTTGCTTTGCCAGGAAGCGTGCAATCTTCTGGTCGCCGAGTGTCGGAAAGTCGTGAAGGGCAAAGCGTTTAATCTGTAGCCACCGCCCTGTGGGCGGTCTATCGGATTCAAATGTTATCATAACGACGACGGCGCACAGCGCCGTGGCTACAAGGCAGATATTTGACGGCGGTCAGACACCGCCGCTACAGCTCGTAGATGATCATTCGCGCGCGCATTGTTGTGACAATGCACGGAGCGCCCGTTGAAAACGGTGCGGTCGCTGTTTCGGAGAATCGAATCGTCGACGTTGGCAGATTTGATGACGTCAAAGCTCGGAATGCGGGCAGCACTGTCGATCTCGGCGAACAAGCGTTGTTGCCGGGGCTGATCAACGCGCATTGCCATCTGGATTACACATGTTTGCGCGGAAAGATCGCGCCACAGAAGTCTTTCACCGACTGGATCCGAGCGATTAATGCGCAGAAATTGGAGCTCTCGGCTGAGGATTATGTCGCTTCAATTAACGAGGGATTCGAAGAGGCGAAAAAATTTGGCACAACTGCTATTGCGAATCTGACCGCTTTTCCGGAATTGATCTCGCAGCTTCAGCCGCCGATTCGCACCTGCTGGTTTGCGGAACTGATCGATATTCGCGCGCCGGAGCGCGCGAAGGAATTTGTTGATTCTGCGATCGAATCACTCGGTAGCGCGCGACCTGGTTTACCCGCCGTGCGCGGGCCGCGCGCGCCGCAGGGTCTTGCGCCGCACACCTTGTTCACAGCGTCGAAAAATCTTTTTCGCCGGTGCGAGCAGATCGCGCAACAAGAACACATTCTGCTCACGACGCACCTGGCGGAATCGCGCGAAGAGATGGAGATGTTCCGCGATGCGTCGGGGCCACTTTACGAGTTCATGAAAAGCATTGGGCGGCCGATGGATGACTGCGGGAATGAAACGCCGCTGGGACTTTTTCTCGGCGCGCCCGGCCCGCGCACGGCCGGTAAACTGGGTCGCGCCCTACCAGCATGGATCGTGGCACATTTGAACGAATTAACCGACGTCGATTTCGATTTGCTGGAACGAGCGAACTCAAAATTGCATGTCGTGCACTGTCCGCGAAGTCACGATTATTTTGGCCACAGCCCATTCGCGTTCGATCGGCTGCGCTCGCTGGGATTTAACATTTGCCTAGGCACGGACAGTCTCGCGAGTAACGAAAGCCTTAGCTTGTTCGCTGAGATGCGCATTTTTCAAAAGAAGTTTCCGCAGGTTTCACCAGAGGAAGTTTTTCGGATGGTTACCGTAAATCCCGCGAGCGCGTTGCGACAGGAAAATGCGCTGGGGCAAATACGACCCGGTTTTGGAGCAGATCTCATCGCGATTCCGTGCTCCGGCTCAACCGACATTTTCGAGCAAATCCTCGCCTTTAAAAACCCAGTTGATTGGGTGCTCGCGGGAAACGACCAAGCCTAGACATTGTAGGGCGTTTCTGTGAAACGCCATGGCGTCTGACACAGACGCCCTACAATTTCAGGTCGGTTCCTTGAACTTGCCCACGGCTGACGACACCCGTAAACTCGGCGTATGGCCGCACTGGGAATGCAACAGAGGCAAAGCCTCGCATTGCAACAGGTTCTGTCGCCGCAGCTGCAACAGAGCCTGCTCATTCTCCAGACTCCGCTGCTCGAACTGCGCAATCTGGTTCAACAGGAGATGGAGATAAATCCCGTGCTGGAAGAGTTGCCGGAGGATTCAGGCGCTAACGAGCGAAGCGAGGCCGAAGCCTCTGCCGATGAGAATTTCAGGGAGGAATTCGAAAAATTGGCGAGCCTGGATGAGGAATGGCGTGATTACATGGCGCAGTCGGCGAGCTCCAGCTTCGATGGCCGGCACGGTTCGAAGGAAGCAGATGAAAAGCGCCAGTTCCTGTTCGACTCCATTCCAGTCCAGGAAACGCTTCAGCAAAATCTCATCGCGCAACTCAATCAGACCGCGCTCAGTACCGACGACCGGAAAACTGCTGAGCTGGTCATCGGCAACATCGACGACGACGGATTTCTCCAAAGCACGCCAGAGGAAATGGCGCTGAACTCCGGAATCCCACAGAACGATTTTGAAAGGATGCTTGGATTAATCCAAGCTTTTTATCCTGCCGGAGTTGGCGCGCGTGATTTGCGCGAGTGTTTGCTAATCCAACTGCGGCGACAGGGAAAGGAACACAGCGTCGAGTACAGGATCGTGGCCGAGCACATGGATGACCTGGGCAGGCATCGCTTTCCGGAGATCGCGCGACGCATGGCGATCAGCGTCGAGGACGTGCAAAAGGCCGCCGACAACATAGCGCGATTGAATCCTCGCCCCGGCCAGGTTTTCGCCGCCGCGCCGCAGAATTACGTGCTGCCGGACGTCGTCGTGGAAAAAGTGGATGGCGAATATCAGATCGCCTTCAACAACGAGCAGATTCCGCATCTGCGGATCAGCAACCTGTACAAGGACATCATCGCGTCTGGCGACTCGCAGGGCAGCGACGTCAAAGATTACATCCGAGATAAGATCCGCAGCGGCAAATTCCTGATCCGATCGATCCATCAACGGCAGCAAACAATCATGAACATCGCGCAGCAGATCGTTTCCCGGCAGCGCGATTTCCTCGACGACGGCCCATCGCATTTGAAGCCGATGACGATGGCAGAAGTCGCCGAAGCCGTCGGCGTGCATGAGACCACGGTTAGCCGCGCGGTGTCCGGCAAATACATGGCCACGCCCCAGGGCGTATTCGAGATGAAATACTTTTTCACAGGTGGCTATCAAACCGCGACTGGCGAATCGCTCAGCAACACCAGCGTGAAGCAATCCATTCTCGATCTCGTGAAGCATGAGAGTGGCAGCGCGCCGTTGAGCGATCACGAAATCGTTGAGATTTTGAGCGAGCGGGGCATTCCCATTGCGCGACGCACCGTCGCTAAATACCGCAGCGAGCTAAACATTCTTCCCAGTCACATGCGGCGGAAATATTGAGTGCTGCGAAGCGGCCGCTGAGCGTTAATGGCAAGTGAACCTTCGATGCAGGCTGCGCAGGATTCCCCGGCAGCGGCGGTTGTTACTCCGGCGGATCGCGCTGATGAAATATTCCTGGATGGGCCAAACTCGCGGTTCGCAGAGTTTTGCACGTTGCTGCGAGTCATGCGCGATTTCCTGCGTGGATATCGCGCCCTTCACTTCGTTGGTCCTTGCGTAACGGTCTTTGGCTCAGCGCGGATCAAACCTGACGATCCGCATTACGAATTGGCTCGGAAGATGGGTGCGGCGATTGCACGACTCGGTTTCACGGTGATGACCGGTGGCGGCCCGGGTATCATGGAGGCGGCCAACCGCGGCGCAAAAGATGTCGGTGGCCGCTCGGTTGGATGCAACATCGAGTTGCCATTCGAGCAGGTATCCAACATGTATCTCGATCGTTGTGTCCGGCTGCATTATTTTTTCGTCCGGAAAGCGCTGCTCGTAAAATATTCCTACGCCTTTGTTGTTATGCCGGGTGGCGTCGGTACCCTCGACGAACTTTTTGAAGCGCTCGCTTTGATTCAAAACGAAAAGATCAAACATTTTCCCGTTGTCATCATGGGGACCGATTACTGGAGGCAACTCATCGCTTTTATCGAACAGATGGCGCAGCGCGGGAAAATCAGCTCCTCGGATTTAAAGATGATTTTCGCGACGGATTCTATCGAAGAAGCCATCGCGCATATTCGCGCCAAGGCGATTGAGCCATTCGGGCTTAAACGCGTAGCTCACATGCGCCGCCATTTCCCATGGCTCGGAGAGCGTGGCTTTCCCAGCAAAGGCCCTGATGTTTGTTAGCGCCCAGGCGGGCGGACTGACAAATGTTAGGCCTTTAGTTTAGATCTCCGCGAGAGCAATTGGCAATTCGGCGGAACAATCACCTGAATCGCCTTTGGTACGGCTTCATATCGGACCATTGAAAAGCTTAAGGGCTCACCATCCAGATTGACTGGAATTGCCTCTTCAGGATGCACCTCCAGCCAGGGAGTTTGCCAATAGGAGACATATTCGCCATCGGATGGAAGTTGTTGCAATTCTCGCGCGGCGGCGAGCAGCGCTGTTGGCGAGATCTGACGAACGACAAGCACATCAAGCAAGCCGTCGTCAATGCAGGCGCGTGGAGCGACTTGTAGACCGCCGCCCGTCTGCCGTCCGTTTCCAACGATTGCCACGGGGCCACTGCCGCTAATTTCGCGGCCCGGCAAGATCAGCTTTCCTTTATAATGATGAAGGTTGATCGCCAGAATTGCGCCCATCACAGTGTAAGCAGCAGGACCAAACAAGCGTTTGAGATCCGGTGATGTGCTTGCAGTGATCTCGGCGCCGAACCCAGAGGTTGCTGCATTGATAAACCAGTGATCATTGGCTTTGCCAAGATCGATTGGCATTGCCTCCCCTCGCAT
>DASXOI010000139.1:0-12489 GCA_036494375.1 Candidatus Udaeobacter sp. | reverse complement strand
CGCTTTAATAGAATTCTTTTCTCGGGAGAACTCGCCAGCGAGTATCTGGATCGGCGTCTCGGCTCTGGCAGATCCAGAATTTCTGTTAGAGATTGAAGCAACAGCGGTGTTGGACTGAGTCTTTGCAGAGGAAACTCGCGTGAGCCGGCATTTGATTCTTTTTGCTCCAGGGGCAGGTGCGCCTTCTTCGCATCCGTGGATGCAAAATTGGAAACGGCTTTTGTCGGAGATCGGTAAGGTCGAGACTTTCGACTACGACTACATGCGCGCGGGGCGGAAACGGCCCGATCGGTTGCCGCAACTGATCGCAGCGCACCGGGCGGCGCTGGAAGCGTTCGTGAATCGAGAATCGAAATGCGTGAATCGGGAAGAACCATCAACACCACGTGTCTTGCTCGTCGGCAAAAGCATGGGCGGCCGTATTGGGTGTCACCTATCGCTGGAGGAAAAAGTCGAGGGCGTGATTTGTCTTGGCTATCCGCTATGCGCCATGGGTGATCGCACAAAACTTCGTGACGAAGTCTTGCGCGCGCTGACTACGCCCGTCCTCTTTGTGCAAGGCACGCGCGACGCGCTGTGTCCGCTGGATCGGCTGGAGCGCGTGCGAGCCGAGATGAAAGCGCCAAACCTTTTGCACGTTATTGAGGGTGGCGATCATTCGTTGCGGGTGCCAAAGCGCCAGCTCCAGGCAGCGGGTGAAACGCAGGACGATGTGGATCGAAGAATCCTTAGCGCGATCGCTGGATTTGTTGACCAATTGCCAATGTCCGCAGATTAGAGCGAGATGCGCGGAAAGAGCAGGAAGAAACGGCAGCGGAAGCCGAGTCAGGTTTCCATTCGCTCCGGGCAGGTCGAATTCGTCAAAGTCGGTACAGATGCCTGGCGGTGGCGCGATATGTATCGCTGGCTTCTCGGTTTAAGATGGCCGCAGTTCGCCCTCTTTGTCGCCAGTCTTTACATCGGACTAAACCTTTTTTTCGCCGCGCTTTACGATCTCCAGCAAGACAGTATCGCCGGCAGCACGGGCGGAAGTCGGTTTTTTGATTGCTTCTTTTTCAGCGTGCAAACGTTGGCCACGGTTGGCTATGGCCACATGTATCCGCAAACGCTTTACGGTCACATTATCAGCACCGTCGAAATCATGACCGGGATATTTTTACTCGCGACAATGACCGGCCTCATTTTCGTGCGTTTTTCGCGCCCGATGGCACGCGTTGTGTTCAGCAATTCCATGGTCATTGCGCCGTTAAATGGGAAGCCGACGCTGATGGTGCGAATCGGCAACGAAAATCAACACAGCATGGTCGAGGCCGAGTTTCGGGTCATGTTCTCGCGCGACGAACCGTTAGTCGAGGGTGGAGATTTCCGCTACTTCTATGTACTCAAACTCCAATTTGATCGGCTGACGGTTTTCCCCGCGGCGCTAACTCTGCGGCACACAATCGACGACAAGAGTCCGCTGTTTGGTGCGACTGTTGAGTCTCTCCAAGCCAGCCGTGCGCTATTCATAGTGTCGGTGGTTGGCATCGATCCGGTTCTCGCAGCGGCGGTTCAAACGCAAAAGGATTACAGCTGGCGCGATGTACGTTTCGGCGAACGTTTCGTCGAAATTTATACCGAGCATGGTGGGGGACGGCTCACCGTGGATTACGGGCGTCTTCACGAGACGGAAGTTGCGGAATAAATTTCGCTGCAGACCGTGTGCTGCGTTATTCAGGCATCAGAAGGATCATCCGGGCAAATTGCGCCATAGCTGTGATGAGCTGGTATACGATTGCTGCGAAAAATGGCCAGAAGACTCCGAGTAACGCAATGTTGAATACTTGTAACAGCATGGCTACCACGCCAAAGGCGCCGAACAGGTAATAAATAAATCTGGTGTCGCGCTCGCGCTGCACATTTTGAAGATGTAAACGGCGGTAAATTTTGGGAATCGCCGTAACGAACAGCAGAGTAGCGACGAGGGTGATACCGCTGCACCATCTCCAGATTCCTGGTGGCATGGGTTCGACGGTGAGCAACAGCAATCCCAGCATGCAAAGACCCAGTGGCAGGATGGAATTGGCGAGCAAAAGACGTAAGCGGAGTTTGTCGATGTCCGCCCATTCGTGAACGGCTTCGCGGCGAAACACTACGACCACGCCGGCGAAACCTGCCAGTGCGACCGCAATCTGTGCAGCAATGCCAAGAGCTTCGCCTGGTTCCATTATTAGCGTGTTATTCCTGTCCTGGCAGCTTAGATCGGTTCACTCGGTAACGTCAGAGGCCGACCTTGCGCGCATTCCGCCGCAACGAGATGGAAAGGATTCCGGCGAAGATTAAATAGCGCTTTTCAAAGTCCCAATTTTGCCATCTCCGCAGGCGACAAGGTCGTCGGCCGGAGATAAACGTGATCGGAATCCCATAGGGCGGTGAAAATGTAGGTGGCGCCTGGCCGCACGTTTAAAGTAATCGACGTCGGCTGACTTGACTGAAGATTTGGCACAACTGAAACCGTCAGAACATGCGGCCCTGCCGGGATGTGGTGGTCGTACCGGCGACCCTGGACAATGTTCCCGGCGCTTTGACCGTCGATCTTAAGATTGGCGGCAAGGTTCCAGCCGAAGTTCGCCACTCTGATCACAATGAGACGGCCACTTGGATGAGCCGCGGCATTGGCTGGCGAGATTGCAGAGAAGAAGATAGGAATCAGAAGAAATCTGCCGAGATAGCTGGTCAGGGTCCTCATGAATTCGTTGTAGCATGATCGCTGTCGCGTCCGCACGCCTTAAATGCGCCACAGCGAGCGGTGTGTCCCGAACTCGGAGATTTCGCCGGAGGTACTTTTGCTGACGTAAACGGTGATCGAAATGACGCTGATAAACGTGCCCACGAAAACCATCGCCACGAACCAGGACGGGATATGTCCGATGTGCAGCGCGTGATAAAACGAGACGAGATCGTTGATCGGAGCGGTGGCGTGCAAAAAGATTTTCGTCAGCCACGCGATTAAGATCAGGATGAAAATGAACATGTAATTGCGTTTCATCCGGCGGCCGATCGCTTCCAGTTTGGTGATTTTAAAGCAGGGCAAGATCAAATCTTCGCATACGAGCTTTTTCCATTCGCCCTGAAGCAGTTCGCGATTTTCCATCACCATCGGAACGAGAAAGTGCGCTTCCAGCATGCGGACGCGCGCGCGAAAGGCGTCGTAAAAACGATATCTCCGCGCTTCGATCCATAGCAGCACAGCAACGATCGCCAGGTTAAAAAAGAAAATAATGTGCGGCACGTCGCGGGTTGAAAAGGCGATTGTAATAATGGCGGTGCTGCTGGTGATAGCCCAGTTCGTGGTCATGTCCAGCCGTTGCCGCCACACCATGATTCGCGCCAGCTCGCCTCGATAAAAATGCGACATCGCATTGACATAGCCCGGGTCGTAAAGACTCCGCTGCAAGGAAACTGTACGTTCCTCTTTACGTCCGACCGCTGTATCTTGAGTCGCCACAACTTGTTATTTTACTGGATAACTGGCTTTGCGGCATAATCCAATAAATCTCTCCATCCCCTGATGCCCATTGCCCTCGCAAATCTTTTAACGGAACAGCAGGTGATCTTCCGGTTGCATTCGCGAAAACCGGCGAATGCGATCCGCGAGATCGTTGACGTGCTAGCATCCGACATCAGCGGCAGGAAAATCGCCGACCCCGAAGCGTTTCTCAAAGTTGTATTGGCTCGCGAGCAGGTGCATCCCAGCATGGTCGAAAACGGCGTTGTGTTTCCACATGCCCGCACGGATTTGGTTGATGAAATTGTGCTCGGAGTTGGGCGCAGCCGCGCCGGCATTCCATTCGGCGAAAACCAACAGCGTGCACACCTGATTTTCGTAATCGGCGTTCCTGAACGCTTGCTCAGCGATTATCTGGTTTGCGTCGGCACGCTGGCGCGACTGGTGAAGGATGACATGATTCGATCGAGATTGCTTAACGCTGAGACGCCTGCCGAATTCATCGACGCGTTAACAACGGACGCTGTAGCCGCGTCTTTATGAGACGCGCAACACGCGGTTAGGCCAATTCACGAATGGCTCGAAGCACCGTCTCGACTTCCTGCTGCGTGTTGACAATGCTGCACGCCACACGCGCATACGACACGCGATACGGAGTGGTGGAAGCCACGATACGCTGAGCGAGAAGACGCTTTACTACATCCTCCGGTTTCGTCCCTTTCACATCGAAGCAGACCATGCCGGCGGAAAGATTTTCATCGCGCGGCGTGTAGAGCTGGATACCGGACATGCCGTTAAGTCCCTCTTTCATTTGACCGTTGAGCTCGTGTATCCGCGCGGTGATTCGCGCCGGTCCAATGTTCTGGTGAAAACGAATCGCTGCGGGTAGCGCCCAAAAATGTTCGAACGCCTGGAACCCTCCCGGTGAAAACCATGCCGCTCTTGCCGGTGACGCCGGCTCATGTTCCTCCTCCCACGCGGCGAAAAGGTCCGGAGAACTAAATGAGGGAATTACCGGGCGCATTCTCTTCCAAACGTCTGGCTTCGCCCAGACGAAACCGGTGCCGCGCGGGCCGAACAACCATTTGTGTGTGCCCGCCGCAAACGCATCGCATCCCAGCGCCGTAATCTTCGGATCTTCCACACCAAGACCGTGCACACCGTCGACGATGAACAGCACACGATCCTTTTCGTCGCGACTGCGGTTCACGTCCGCTAAAGTCTCTGCGATCCGCGCGATCGGCAGCCGAACGCCGCTGCTGGAGTGCACCCAGGTCACGCCGACCGCCCGCGTCTTTGGTCCGATCGCCTTGCGAATGCGTTCGGCGATTTCCCCCGGCGAAATCGAGTCGTAAGAATCAAAGAGCGGAATTTTGCGCCACGTCGCTCCGCACCGCTCTGTGGCGAGCCGGATTGATTCGTGATGGACATAGTGATCGTGTGTAGTGGTCAGGATCTCGTCGCCTTCGCGTAACGGCAGCCCATGATAAAGAAGAGCCAAACCTGTCGTCGTGTTTTGCGTCAGCGCGATGTCCTGCGAGTCGCCGCCGATATAGTCGGCGATGGCGCGGCAGACCTGCAACGGGATGTTCTCGTCAGTCTGCACGAACATCGCGTTCTCAACCGTAAGCAACGGATTTGCATCTAACTTCGCGCGGTATTGTTCTATCGCCTGACGCACAGGTCGCGGGTGGGAGGCCAGAAAAAACAATCCGAGATGAATGTAACCAGGCGCCAGCTCAAACTGCCGGCGCACCGATTCCCAGTCTTTGAAATCGGCGGGAACGTTTTCCCTGGGTTTAGCTTCGACGAGCGCCGACGAAAGCGCTCCCGCAGCCAGAGACAACGAACCACGGATCAGAAAATTGCGGCGAGTTAATGGCATAAGAGAGTCCTCAGTTTGGTACGTCCGTAAGTAAACCGATTGAGTGCAATGAAAGCGATCCAATTATAGAGGGCGCTGTAGTCGCATCGTTATGAGACGCGCGGGACGAAAGAGTTGATATTTACGTAGACGCCTCGCACAGCGAGGCGGCTACAGCCTAACGAGACCGCGCTTTTGGCGGTGATCCCAGCACAGGCGCGCGACACCCTGCTTTCGGCCCCTGGACATCAGAGATTTGGTCGTAGCGTAGCGTCTTCATCGTCGCGTTCACGCGTTCGCGCAGCTCGGTGAACGAGACATCGGTCTCGCGCGCCGCCTGCGCTTTGCGAAATTCCTTGGCCAGCGCGTAGGTAAACACACCGTACCCGATCGTGCCGTGATGATATTCGTACGCATATCCGCCCTCCTCACAGGCGGCCAGCACCACTGGCATGTACGGGCCGCGCCGTTCGCGCGGCGCTTTGCGGTACTGCGTCGCAGTTTGGTTCTCACGAAGACTCATTGCAGTGCCTAATTTTTTCGTGCTGCCGTTGCACCCCATGTATTTTTCACGGACGCCGCGGCTCCCACCGAAATCGGGGTTGAGGTTGCGCAGGTCGCGCTCTTCCCACATTTGTTCCGCTTTGTTCCAGCGCAACATTCGGTGTCGGATGTCATCAGGAGGAGTGATGGCCCGAATTTTACGCGCCCCATCGCGAGTCAAGCCACCTGAGTGGCAACAATCGAAGATGGCGAAAAATTTCGCCGCGTACGGAAGCGCGCTGTAGTAGCGCAGAAAATCGTCGTCGGTAATAGCGCTGTCCTGCGTCCAATGAAAATCATACGGCACGAGGCATTCGTCGACGTGATCGATTCGTTCCGCCGCGTTGTAGTCCGGCAACTGCGCGCCATGGCCACTGTAATAAAGCACGCGTTCGTGGCCGTCGGCCGTGCCGTCGAGCAGCCAGTCGATGCGCTCGCGAATCGCCGCGGCCGTCGCGCGTTCGTCGAGCACCACTCGGATATCTTCAGCGTCAAACCCGATCTCCTGTAACACGCTGCTCATGAGAAACACGTCGTTCACGCAGCCTTCCAAACGCGATGCCGGGTCAGGATAATTATTGATGCCGACGAGCAATGCGCGCCGGCGGCGTTGTTGGACGGTGCTCTGGAATTGCGCACTTCGGATGGCCAGAGCGCGCACACCGGGTCGTTGTCCGAGCACGCGATAAACGCGTTGCCAGGTCAAATCACGTTGGAGATAACCAGCGTGACCGGGCAACTTCTCCAAATCGACGACCGCATCATGACCTGCGACCGGATCATCCCAGGAAATTTCCTCAAAATTCGGAACACGATCGATGATCCGATGAGCGAGGACTGGATCGCTTTTGTTAAACAGATGAAACCAATACTTCTGATTAACGCCAACGATCTTGTTGTCGAAATGCGCGGCTTTGAGGAACGGATTGGCGATTTGTGAACCGAAGGTCACCAAATAGCGCCCGGCACACGCGTTTTTGTCCTCATGCGAAAATGCGTCGTAGCAAATGACGCTCCCGAGACTGTGCGCCATGATCACGTCCGGGTTGAACGTGTTGATTCGCTCGATCAAACGTTTGCGCAATGTGGCGCGCAATGCGGCGTTCTGGTCCCACTCCGCTACCATGCCTGCGTGCCAGCCATCGGCTGCTTCGGCGACGGGTTTCGTCCAATCCAACAAACCACGCCTTGGACGAAACCAGCCGGAGACGGCCTGAGCCGCGTCCTCAATGGCTGCTCCGAGCGGCGCGAATCCGAGATGCGCCGCCGCGCTTACATCGGTGAACAGATTAATTTTTCCCGAGAATAAACCGTCGTAGTCGAAGCGCTCGTAACTCGCCGCAAATGCGGGATCGAAATACTGGATCCCTGCGGTGATCGCCTCTTCCCATGGGCGTTCCCACGGTTGATTGTCGGGACGCTCCTGGTGGCCGACTCCGTGAACCAGGAGAATTTTCATCCAATCACACCGTAAACGGTTCCTGTTCTTCGAACGCGTAGTTGGCCGGTCCGATGGTGAAGAAATTTGGCGTTTGCGTTGGTGGCATCAGCTTCACGATAGATTTGTGGAAGCCGCGGTAGTCGCCCTTGAACTTTCCGTTTTTCCAAACAGCCAGGACCGTTTCGGTGAACAAACCGTTGCGATCGCCATCTGCGCTCGTCTGGTTGTCTTGACATCCCGAAATCAAGAGCGCCGTGGCGCGCATCCGGGTGTGGGAACCGGAGCTGCGTTGCTGGAGTTCGTCGTAGAACTTCTGGTGATCCATGTAAACGCGCAGAGCGACGTCGCGCGGCATCATACGTGGGCGCACCGGTGTCACGCCCAGCGCTGAAAACTGGATCGCACGCAACACTGTGCCGCTGTGGCAACTGTCTGACAGCACAAAGATACGCACGCCTTTGACGAATTGCTTCAGCGCGGCATAAAGCTCGTCATCGATGAGTTGGCCATCATATAAACACCAGGTTTCATCGAAACCGTCCGGCTCTAAATCGTTCCCGGTGTTCGGCACCTGGCCGCCGTGCCCCGAATAGGTAAGGAAGAAAATGTCGTTCTGTTTCAGTTTCGACGCTGCGGCTTTGATATCGGCGAGGACCCGATTACGTGTCGCCTTTTTCGTTAGGTGCTTAGTTATTTTGGTGAATCCCTGGGTTTTCGCCAAGGCTTGCATATCGTTTGCGTCGAACTCGCACGCGGTGAGCTGTCCATCCCACCCGCTATATTGTTTTGGATCGACGGCGTTGAGACCGATGTGGAGAGAGGCGCCAATTGGCATAAATAATCCTTTTGTTTTGAAATAGGACGCCGATTCTGAACCAGAACGCATTACATGTGCAAGGCGAATATCGCTCCCACACCGCGACCATCGTTTCGTGATCACGCGCTAGCGATGATCTTGAATATGGTCTGGCAAATCATCGATGTGCGAGCGTAAAGATTAGCGGTATGCGGAATGGGTTAAGCTTGATAAGATTCGCTGCAGTATTCATCGCCGTAATTGAAGCTCTCTCGCTGATGGCAGACGGACAACGGCCATCGCCTGCCAACAGTTCTGCGAAGGCGGCCGATTCAATACTTCCTCGCGACGTAGTCGTGCCGATAATCACGGTCAATCGTTTCTTTCCCGAAGTAGCCAGCGAAGCCAGTACGGGGCCCAACCTAACCGCGGTCGGCAATCCCAAAGCGACAAGGAGCGTCATCTACGCGAATAGCGATAGCTCGAAGAAAGTGACGATCACCGTGGACGAGTACTCGACAGCCAATGATGCGTCATCGGCCTATCAGGAAGCTGTGACCAAGAGCAAGACTGTTCCAGGTTTCAAACCAGTTCCCGCAGCGAATCTCGGCCAAAACAGGTTTGTCGGAACCGTGACGCAGGGAGGAGAAACGCACATCGGCCTTGGCACGCTACACGACACGTTGATCGTGGGAGCAACCCTGGCTGGGTACGATCTCACGCCAGAAAACACAGCCAAGCTCATCGCGCTAACTCGCGAGGAAGAACGCGCTGCCAAAGTAGATATAGATCGAAACCGACAGAAATAGTCGCTCCGGCTTTAAATACATTTTCCATATCGTTCGTCATTCTCGCTGTTTTCCATTTGCGCAAAATCAAGTCACGCAGCTATCCTACGACCCGTGTTCAGCTTGATCATGCTCGGCAGCGGGAGCGCCGGAAATAGTGCGCTGATCGCCACCGAGCATTGCAAGATTCTCGTTGATGGCGGGCTGAGCGCGCGACAAGTCGTGTTGCGCCTCGAGCAATGTGGCGTTAAACCGGAGCAGCTCGACGGCGTCGTTCTCACACACGAACACAGTGATCACATCTGCGGTCTTGAAGTTCTCTGCCGCAAATTCGATCTGCCTGTTTACTGCAATCGGCTCACGGCCGAAGCGCTTCGATCCACCGGTCTCTCAGAGCGATGTCGGAATTGGCGATTGTTTGCAACTGGCGGTGAGTTTTCGATCTGCGATATTACGGTGCAAACGTTCCCCGTTCCGCACGACGCTGTTGATCCTCTCGGGTTCGTGTTTTACGCCGGCTCAGGCAGCCTCGGGTTCATCACTGATCTCGGTTACGTGACCAAATTGATCACTGAACGCTTGCGACAGGTGCAAACACTGGTGGTCGAAACTAATCACGACGAAAAACTTTTACAGAACGACACGCACCGGCCATGGCCGGTGAAACAGCGTATCCAGTCGCGGCACGGACATCTGTCCAACACGGCTGCGGCGGGAGTGATCGAGGGATTGCTACCCGGGAACATCGAGCGTGTCGTGCTCGGGCATCTCAGCCGCGATTGCAACACGCCGGCGCTCGCTTTAAACACGGTGCGCGCGTCGCTCGAGAAATGCGGCAGGAACGATGTCGAAACTTTTTGCGCGGCCCAATTCGAAATCAGTCCCCGATTTCGAATCGGCGACACCGAGCCGGGAGCATTTCAATCAACTTTCGAAAACGCTTTCTTCCAAAAAGCGGTGTAAGGCTTTCGTCGACTGACGCGCCATATCACCCGTGCGCAATGACACACTTGCGACCGCGCCCGGTTCGTGTGATGACGAAGCGTGTATGCGGTTGAGCTAGACCGGTCGAAACGCCTGCTGGTGATCAGCGCTGCGCAAAAAGTTACGGCCGCCGAAGCAAAGATGGTCGCCCAACGCATCCATGAGGTATTGCAAGATGTCGCACCGGGGTTTCGCGTTCTGGCGGATTTCCGCGGTCTGGTGTCAATGGATTCCGCAGCAGCGCGGCACATCGCCGAAATCATGGACGCGCTGGCCGACAAAAACGTCGCGTCCGTAACGCGGGTCATGCCCGATCCGCACAAGGATATCGGCCTCAACATTCTCTCCCAATTCCATTACGGACGAGATGTTACTATCACCACCTTCGAGACTTTGGCAGATGCGGTGCAAAATATCGCAGCCAAAATTGATTCTCCGGCGGGTTAATGCTGCGCAGCTTTGTTTCCTTCCTTAATTGCTTCAGCCTCGGTCATGTATTTTCCCTTTTGTGTAGTGCCGTAGAAACGCGAGCCTTCCTTGTGGTAAACACGCGTTTCTGTATTGACCCAAACCTTGCCGTGACCTCCGCCAGGTGCAGGCGCTTTCATCGCTCCCTGAGTCTTCGTGCCTTTTGTTGATGCTGGCGCCGCCGCCGCGGGACTGGCTGCTGCTCCAGAGGTCTTCGGTTTGAACAAGTCGCCGAGACTAAACTTTCCCGGTGAGGGTGATGGGGCTGGATGCGTCGCCGGGGCGGGCGTGGCCTTAACTTTCTTCATCGCCTGATGTTTTGCAGGCGTTTGCGATGGAGAAGGCGATTCAGCCGGACTCGGCGATTGCGCCTGTGAAATGGAAATGCAGGCAAATCCAACAAGAGCGATGAAAGCAGAAATCTTTGTAATCATAGCGCGATCGTAAGAAGGCGAAGCGATTATAGTCAATCCAATTCCGGAGACCTCGGAGCGGCCACGGCCCTAAGCGCATTCTGACCAACGGGCTTGAGCGCGCGGGTCGTCTGCGCTACCCTCTGTCCGGTGGACCTGACTCTGGGATGCCTCAAGTGGGCTGCGGTGGGTTTCGTCGTCGCTTTTGCCCTGATGAAACTGTTCGAAGCCAGTCAGATTCATGACGATATTCCCAAGCCTGCTTTCAAAATACGGCAGACCAAGCGCGCCACATTCGTGTTATCGACATTCGCAGCGGTGCTTTCAGGTTTAGTCTGGTTGCTTGTGCAAAAGCTGGATTGAGATCGGAATCCAAAGGTCAGAAATCAGACCGGCAGCTTACACTTCTGCTCTAGTTGATGCGAAGCGCGCTGGATTTCCGCGCTACTCAAGCGATGTCCCGTTGAGTTCGTAACTAAACTTCGAATCTCTTTCGGGTTCACCACGTGGATAGTCGACCGGACGGAGCGTTCGATGAACCAGCCCGGAATTGTAATCACCCCTTCAGCACTGATGCGATCACCCGTTGAAGAGCTGAGCCACTGCGACAGAGTTTTTCGATTTCGTTTTATCTGTTCCAGCGCGTCGGTGTCCCAACCGTTCGGAAACTGCAAACGTTCGCCGTCAAATACGACGCGGTATTGCTTGTCACCCCCGCGCCGCCGCTTCCTTCTCGTCTTTGTTTCGACGACAAATACACCGGTGTGGCCGACCAAGACGTGATCCATATTGTAGCTCTCGAAAGGCACATCGTGGAAGACACGGAAACCTTCAGCCATTAGTTCGTTCAGTTCCTCAGCTACGTACCGCTCGCCGTGAAATCCCAATCGGTAACAGGCACGCGCATGAATAAGCGGCCGAAGCCTGAAATATGCGACTGCGCACAAGCCGGCTGACAAAAAGAAGAAGAGAGTTACGGTGGCCAAGCTCGACTTTGTCAATATGAGCAAGACCGCTAGCAGCAAGGGGACAGTTACTATCTGCATGAGCCAGGGATCCATCTTCTCGTTGAGTTCTTCGACGCGCAGGCGATTGCTCTCACCGGCGGGTCGTCTTTTCAGTTCTTCGAAAGGCGCAACCGTTTCCGATTCTTGCTTTCGTCTCTTGAGATAGAACCACAAGACCAATGCGCCTACTGGCAAATACAGCAGCAGCAGGTATCCCAGTTCTTCGAGGACAAGCGTCATCCAGTTAGCCACTCAGATACCTTCATCCCATATAGAAACCGCCGTTCACGTTGAGCACGTGTCCGGTGATGTAACTTGCCATTGGCGACGCCAGGAATAGCGCCGCATCAATAATCTCGTGAGCTTCGCCCAGGCGACCAAGCGGAATTTGCTTAATGAAGTTCTGCGTCACTTCCTCCGGCATGCCTTTGCTCATTCCTACATCGATGAATCCAGGCGCAATGGCGTTTACGGTTATGTTCTGCCGCGCAAACTCGCGTGCTGAAACTTTGGTGAGCGCAATAATTGCAGCTTTGCTCGATGAATAATTCGCCTGCCCGAACAATCCCATCTGTCCGCTGACGGATGACATGTTGATCACTCGTCCGCTGTTGCGCAGAACCGTTGCCGCTTTTTGCGTGACTGTAAACGTCCCGATGAGATTGACGCGGATGACGCTCTCGAATTCGTCCAGAGAC
>DASXOI010000138.1:0-3020 GCA_036494375.1 Candidatus Udaeobacter sp. | reverse complement strand
GATCGAGCGCGAACACCGTGTCGCCATCAGTGCTGTTCAGGTGCAAATCGAAAAATGCGAGCCGCAATGGACCATCGAAAAGAAAACGGCGGTTTCCATCCTGATTGTCGTGAAGGAGCTCGAACGCGCCGTAAAATCCGGGAATCTTGGAGAACGCGGTCTCCGTTCCGGTTTTCAAATCCCGCAGCACAAAATGTTTTCCATGACCCGGTCCGTCGATCTGGTCGTCTTCGTCGTTCGGATCTTCCCGGAAAATCAATTCGAACGAACCATCTGGCGATTTGTAAGTAGAAGCTGGAGTTGCAATCGGTGACGCCGACTCAACAGGTGAACTTGTCGCATTTGCCGATGCTGTTCCTTCCGGCTCGACGTTTGTTAAATAGGGCGAGCTTTTTGTCTGCGCATACCAATCCGGCGCAGAATCCAGTTTTTTCAAATCTGTGCCGCGCGGCGTAACGCTCCAGAATTCGCGCACGTTGTTAGGTTTGCCGCGGGTAAAGATGATAGTCTTGCCATCGAGTGAAAAAATCGGACCGGAATCCTGTCCGGAATTGTCATTCGTGAGCTGGCGCAAAAGTTTTCCGCCTTCCCGATACAAATAAAGGTGCGAGTGGCTCGTCCCCTGCGCGTGCAAATAACGAATCGCGATCACAAGCTCCGATTCGGCGTAAGCGTTTGGCGCAACGGCCGCAATGGCCGCCAAAAGCAACGCAAATCTTCGCATCGTGCCGGTTTGCCTCATCAATTTGGGTTGTCAATCAGAGGCGCCATGCTTGTAAGCACGCACTCACTAGCGCAACGGCAGTTGAATTGCGCTGGGATGTTCGGCATCGTGATATACCTGCACGTTGCAAGTGTGCGCATCCTTCGCTGTTTCTTCGGCGACGATTCCGCCTGAGCAATAATTCTTTTGCCACAAGATTGAATTTACCGCGGTAACGACCAGACGTAGACGACTGCTTTTCATCAACCGACGCGCTACGAATAAACCCGGCTTAAAATCGCAGCGCACGATTTCACCTGGCGTCACCAGCTTCGGTTCACGCAACGATTCGCGGTAACGCAGCCTGTGCAGATCGCTCCACAGCGCGATGCTGGTGCCGTCGGGCTGGATTTCGTAAAGGTCACACTCGAGATCGATATCGGGCTCGTCGATGGATAGCCACAGACTTAGCGCAGGGCATCCGACCAGCGGGGTTTCGTTCGGCAGCGGATCGGTGTGATAAACCAATCCGTCCTTGCCAATACTCAATGCGAACGTCTGATCGAGTGCGGCGGTTTTTTCTTTTGGATCGATTCCCTCCACATCTTCGCCGCGATGCGTGTCCAATGGATCGTAAACAAAAGCATCAGCCCCTTTGTTCGGTTGTTTTTCGTTCAGCGACCCGGAGCGGAAGACGCCGTTTGCGTCGCCGTTCTTCGAGTCGAGGTAAAAGGTTTTTGGATTCGCAGTCACCGTCTCAAAGTTGTCGGCGTATTTCCATTCGCCATTCGCGCCGGAGTTGCCGGGAGCGAGTAAATAATACGCGACCTGATTTTTGAGGAATGGCGGTTTTGGTCCGGCTTTCATGGTCCAATCGTACCATTGGCGGTGCAGATCGTTTAAATCGATGATTGCTCCGGCGCCAAACTTTATGCCAGCGACCTCATCTGTAGGCGTGCGCGTGCCGGCATGGTCCCACGGTCCGATGATGAGAAAATGTTTGTCGCGCTCTTGCGCCGAGGCGTTTGCCAGATGATCGCGGTAATACGTGAGTGCACCCAGTTCGTCGCCGTCGTATTGACCTGTGATCGTGAGGATTGGTAGCGCAATCTTTTGGAACTGCCCACGCGTGGGAAGCATCGCGTCGTAGTAACCGTCCGCCATCGGATGCTTGAGTATGCGCTGGAAATTAACCGATGGATTTCCCACGAATGAATCGAGTGATTTGAAAGTGAGGTGCTTCTTGTAAGCGTGCAGGAATTTTGTGCGCCAGAATTTTTGATCGCCAAAAAGATTGTCCTGGGCGGTATGCCCGCTGGTGAGCGTGAACCATTGCACGTCGTAGGTCATCCCGATGTTCTCGTAGGAAGGATAATCCAGGCCGGGATGCGCGGCGGCGGCGGGCACGATGGTCGCCAAAGCTGGCGGAAATTCTTTCGCTGTTGCCCATTGATCGAAGCCCGCATACGAACCGCCCCACATCGCGACTTTGCCGTCACAAAATGGTTGCTTCGCCAGCCACTCAACCACGTCATGGCCATCTCGCGGTTCATTCGCGAACGGCTCGAACTCGCCAGCGGAATTGCCACGGCCGCGAACATCGACGAGCGCAAACGCATAACCGTGTGACGCGAAATAGGCGCCGCGCGCATGGTACGTGTCAGAGATGTACGGCGTAAGCGTAAAGATTACCGGCGTCTTTGGCGGCGAGCCGTCTCGAGTCTTTGGCAAGTATAACGTCGCGTTCAGTTCGACGTTGTCCCGCATTGGAATCTTGACGCCCCACCGCAGGACGTAATCCGAAGGTGGCTGTGCGGGGGAAGGCGCCGGAGTTGGCGATTGCGCGACGATGTTTGTTGCCAAACCCGCGCACAGAGCAGCGGCGAAAAGTAATGATTTCATATTCGTGGTGATTGAAGCCAGCCAAGCAGAGGAGAACAAGGTTGTTTGTTGTAGCTGACCTGCGTCCTCGGATCGCTTTGATGGTTTGCAGCTACGCCAGTTTGCGAGACGATAGGCAAATGGCGCGTCGATCCACAAGCCACGTCCAACGTCAAAAGGAGGCGATCCGGAAGTCCGTACGCGTAGCGATTGGCACGAGGCCGTTCTCCTCTCACGCGGAATTAGTCTGCGCCGGCGTAGTGTTTCTTATTGCGCTGGTTGTATACAGTTGGACGCTCGCTCCCACGGTTACTCTGACCGATAGCGGCGAGTTAATTTTGGCGGCGTACGGGCTGGGAGTGGCGCATCCGCCGGGTACTCCGCTGTGGGTCATGCTCGCACATCTCGCGTCGCTTGTGCCGGTCGGAAATGTCGC
>DASXOI010000137.1:0-1945 GCA_036494375.1 Candidatus Udaeobacter sp. | reverse complement strand
GCTTCGATTGTTCTGCTCATAACTGTTTACCGGTTAACTGTTGCGAGTTTGGTTGATTGCGAAGGCGCGAAGGCCAACGGCAATTTTCTTAGCATGCGTCCCGATAACGTTTCCGGTCCGCGTTGTTGCCATTCTCCGACGAGTTTCAGAGCGTGAGGCTCAACGGCTTCGTGTTTACCTGGCGGCGACATGTCACGCTCAATTGCTTTGATGGTTTCCCTCATATCTTCCTTTCTTTTCTATGAGCAACGTTCGGCCAAGCACCGCGCTCTTGAGAAAGACTATGTTTCTTCTCTCAGCATAACTAAGAGGCATACTGCCTTCTTTGAGAAACAGCGATCCCGCGTCAGTCAGGGTGACCGATTTGCCTGTGCGTTCGAACAACTGTGTTTGTGGATACGCTTGGTTATAGTTTCGGCAGCCAATTGCGTTGCGCTCATTCGGCGTAGTAATCGTACGGGTAAAGGAAAGACTGTCTCGGCGCAGCGCAAATGGTCGAAAGCCTGTAGTCAGGCGCTGATCGGGCGCGGACTGTCCGGGTGCCGCGGTTCCGGCTGCAGCTACACCGATGCGCGCTGGGCCTTAATCTCATGGAGTTCAGCGACGGAACTTGCGCTTCTTCGACAGCGCCAGATCGCAAATGCGACGAACAAGAGATCAAGAACAACAAAGATTGCGACGTATGTCTCGCCGCCGATGCCGAAGCCGTAGCTATGCAGACCTTTGCCCAGGACAAAGTTCACGCCGTACCACGCCATTAACACGGCGAGAAAACAAACCACGCTCGCGACTGCGAGGCCGAACTGCGTCCACCAACCGGCCAACCGACCGTGCAACGCCAGGATGTAACAAAGCAACGCAATCAACGCCCAGGTCTCTTTCGGGTCCCAGCCCCAGAACCTGCCCCAGGAATAATTTGCCCAGACTCCACCGAGAATTGTACCTGCCGCGAGCAATAGCACACCGAGTTGAAGCACGCGATAAAGCCAGAAATGCATCGGTGCGTCGGCCCGCGCGGCTGCGGGATTCCGCACGTATCGCCACAGCAAGATGTGCCCGAAACCCATTGCCAGCGCGAAGGCCGCATAACTCAGTGTAATAGTAAGCACGTGGATCGTGAGCCAGAAATTGTCGCGCAACACCGGGACCAACGGATCGATGCTTGAGGGCATGGCGATGGGCATCTGATGCACGAGCAGTAGCGCGATCAGCGTTACTGGCAACGCTGCGAGAAGATATATTGTGGTGCGATAGCGCGCGAAGAAGATCATCCCGAAAAAGGACACCGCGAATGACACCCAGATGATTGATTCATACATGTTCGTGACCGGTGGCCGGCCAGCAATCAGACAACGCATGACAATTCCGCTTGCCTGAAACGCGAGACCAAGAAGCGCAATCCCTACGCCGAGGGTTTGCAACGCGCCTCCACGTTTGCACAGGTGTGCCGCAATTAAAATTACGAGAGCGATCCCGTAACACCAGATCGCGCGGTAAAATCCTTCGAAATGATTGTAGAAATACTCGAGCCGGAGTTGCCTTTGCTGCGGATAAATTGACGGGCTGAGTTCTCGTAAATTGTCCTGCAACTGACGCGCGGCTGAGCTGAAATTGAATGCGTCGGCCTGCGTGTAAGCGCGCATCATCTTTGTCAGTTCGGCGAACGCAGGAGCGATCTGTGTTTCGTTATAGGAACCCGCGACTGCCGTTGGATCGGGCGCCATCCACACATCCGTTTCCCTTTGCGGTGATGGAACGATGAGCAAAGCATTACCATTCATCACATTTCCAAGCAGCGCCAATCGGTCATTTACGCTCAGGGCTTCTTGTTGGACCCGGTCGAGCGGTTTTTCCGCGCGCTTGAGAGAGCGCGCCTCGCTTGCGATCCGCTGCAACTCCGCTGACCCGGTCAATTGCGCAAACGAGAATCTTCGCTGTGTTTTAT
>DASXOI010000136.1:0-5574 GCA_036494375.1 Candidatus Udaeobacter sp. | reverse complement strand
TTATCCCGCCAGTTTCGCCATAAGTCTGAAGCAATTCCTCAATTGCGTCCCGTGTCGTCGTGGCCATCAAACGACTATGCGCCTGCTAAGCGTGAAAAAAAGTGAAAGTATGGTGTGTGGAGGGAAGCCGTTGAAACGGCTGCGCGTTGCGGTAGCGCTAGCAGCACCGGCCTGAAGGCCGGTGTTAATGACAGGAAATGGATCGGATCCCGGAGGTGTAGCAATAGCATCGCAAAGCAGGCATTGGCGGGATGCCAGTGGTATCAGAAATTTCATGATGAAGTCCTTCAGCCTGCGTTACAAGAAACGCCGTTGGAAAACCAGGTTGGCTGATGACTAAAATTCAATTCGGGCGCACTCGGATTGTCATTAACACCGGCTTTTAAGCCGGTGATGAAGCGACATCTCGACACAAGCCGTTTTAACGGCTTACGATCCAGTCGCCATGTCCGTGCATTCATACTCTCGCTGTTGGGTTCACCTGATCTGGGGGACATTGAGTCGCGAACGACTTCTAAACAAAAAGACAGCGACAGGTCTATCCCGATACCTACGGGAATATTCTAACGAGTAAGGCGTGTACATGAAGATCAATTTCGTGAACCCCGATCATGTCCATGCGTTGATTGATCTTCCCACGGCGCTCTCAATTGAAAAGGTGGTGCAACTTCTGAAGGGAAGCTCTTCACACTGGATTAATTCCAGCGACCTATTGACCGGAAAATTTGCATGGGGTAGAGGCTATGGAGCGTTCTCGGTATCGCAGTCCAATGTAGATCAGGTCGCGGGATACATCGCAGATCAGGAAGAACATCATCGCTTAAAAACGTTCACAGAGGAATTACGGGAATTCATTGATCGTCACGGATTGCGTTGGCACGACGAAGAAAGCCGTTGAAACGGCTAATCCCGTGCAGCGAGGCTAATGAGATCGAGCAATGTTATTACTCGCCTCTGCTTCGGCGAATGAAAAATCGCTTTGCTTCACGCCGAACGCAGCTTTCACGCCCCGCGCGCTTGCAGCCATTGCAGCGCGAAGCGGGCGACTTCGCGCGAGTTTTTCAGATCGAGTTTGTCTTTGATGTGCGCCCTGTGCGTTTCCACTGTCTTTGGGCTGAGATTCAATAGCTTGGCGATCTGGCGCACTTCGTTGCCTTTGCCGATCAGCTCGAGAATTTCCAGTTCGCGATCGCTCAATCTCTCCACGGCGTCCACTTCGCCTTCAGCCTGGCGATGAGCGAATCTCGTGATGACCTGCGCGGCCATGGCGGGGCTGAGATAGGGGCGTCCGTTGAATACTTCATGGACTGCCTGCACCACATTTGCCATTGCTTCGTGTTTCATCACGTAGCCGTCGGCTCCGGCCCGCATCGCGCGTAACGCATAGAGCGATTCATCATGCATTGAGAGCACCAGAATGGGCAGCTTTGGATACTCCGCGCGAATGTTCTTGATCAGCTCAATGCCGTTGGCGCCGGGCAAACTGAGATCCACAATTACCAGGTCGGGACGCAGCTTGCGGATCACCTCCATGCCTTCAGAGGCGGTGCCGGCCTCGCCGCAAACGGCGAATGAGTTATCGGAATGAATCAATTCCTCGAGTCCCTTCCGAAACAGCGGGTGATCATCGACGATGACGATGCGTTTTGCGTCCGGCGCATCGCATTTAGAGTTCTTATTTGTGGACCGCGCGATATTCATCAGCTTCGGGGGCTGGGTCTGTTGCAACATGATCGAGGACGACGATCAAGAAGTCTTGATCTCTTCTACGCATTCGCGGCCCGCTGCCGCTCCAGATGTTGAAAAGTTAGACTGCTGGCGACTGGCAGGTTTGAATTATGTTGGATGGCTCCTGCCATCTCGTTGGCATTTGCCACTGGACGCGACCCCGGCGTATGAATCGGCACATAGCAGGACACACGTGTCCCTCCTGTCGGTAGGGAAACGATTTCCAAGCGGCCGCTCATCAACTGGGCCCGGTATTTCATGATGTGATAGCCGAGGCCTTGCTGTGGTTTGAGGTCTTTGGGAAATCCGGTTCCGTCATCGATCACGCGCAAAACCATTTCCTTTCGGACGCGCTCCAGCCTCACCACGATTTGCCGCGCCTGAGCGTGTTTATTGGCGTTAATGACTGCTTCCCGTGCAATCCGATACAGATGTGTCGCGGCCGCGTCATTGTTGATTCGAAACGACGGTTTTAATTCCAGCCGACAGGGCGTTCTCCAAATTTCCCGGTCAACGAGATCTTGCAAAGCGACAACGAGCGCGGCTGCGTCAACATCCACCCGGTGTAGCGCGCGGGAAAGATTGCGCGTGTCGACGGCCGCTGTATTGACGAGTTCGGCGACTCTTTCGATGTCAGCTGCGTCGACAACGCGATGGTCTCTTAACCGCAAGGCTATCGAGCGCGTCATGAACGCCACTGCGGTCAAATGCTGGCAAAGACCGTCGTGCAATTCCTGGCCCAGTCGCTGTTGCTCGCGATCGCTTACAGCGAGGATTTCTCCTTCGAGTCCTTTGCGCCGGCTCATTTCCGCTTCCAACTTTTTGTTTGCGTTATTCAACTCACGGGTCCGCGCACGAACACGCATTTCCAATAATTGCTTCGATCGTCGCAAGGCAGCCTCGGCTTTCTTGCGCGCCGTGACATCGACAATCACGGCCACGCTCGACTGCGTTTTGCCGTCAGCCCCGCGCACGGCGCCGGCGCTCACATCAGCCCATAGAATGCCGCCGTCCTTCCTGATGAACCGCTTTTCGAGCTCGAACGGCCTGCCATTCCTTATCAATTCCTGAAACAAACGCCTGTTAATGGCCAAATCTTCCGGATGCGTCACGTCGGCAAAGGTTTTGCAGATCAGCTCCGATTCTGTGTAACCGAGCATATCGCACAGCTTTTGGTTTGCGAAAACGATGCGCCCGTCTACATCACAGCGCGCCACGCCTGCGGCAGCTTGCTCGACGGTTGCGCGCATGCGTGCCTCGGATTCTCGCACCTCCTCATCGGCGCGTTTCGACTCGATCAGGTCAGCGGCCTGTCTCGCCAGCACGTCCAACAAACGCAGCTCGCGTTTGGAAGGCTCGTGCACCTTTCGCCAGTGGTTGGATATCATGCCGACCAGCTCGCCCCCTCGGGAGAACAATGGCGTCGATTGCACGGAACGTATTCCCGACCTTCGATACGAAACGAGATCCTCTTTTTTTACGAAATCGCACTGTTCAAGATCGGGCACGATCACTCGTTCCCCTCTCCGGAACGCTTCGGCGCAGGTTGTGCCGCCATTGCGAGAAATCCGCTGCCAGCCGTTTGCCGATCCTGCGGCGAATCCCTTTTGCGCCAGCAACAGTAGTTCGCCTGTTTCCGGAAGAATCATTTGCATACTACCGCAGTCCGAGCGCAACAGCGCCACAGTCGCCTCGACGATCTGCATGTAGACCGCTTCGATCTGCTGCTGCTTGATCATTTGGCCGCTGATTTTTTGCAGTTGTTTCTGGTCCTGCAGCTCGCGTGCAAGTTCTCTCTCTCTCTGTCGTAATGCATTCTCATCTTTTCGATGCTCGATGGCCTGTGCCACTTGCCGCGCCACAGTTATTGCCAAGTCAAGCTCAGACCGGGTGAACACATGCGGCCCGCGATAGTAAATCATGAACTTGCCAATTAAATTGCCTTCGATGACCAACGGAATGAACGCGGCCGCGCGAATGTCTTCACGGCGCATGGCGCGCTTTAGCGATTTTGAAATATCAGCCAGCCGCATGTCCGCGATGCACACCGGCTTGGGATTTTTCGTGCTCGGTTTCCAAGGCGAATGGCCTGCTGCCGCTTTGCGGTACGTCGCGGATAGCCCTTGCCAGGCCACAAAACGCATCGCCTGCTTTTTATCGAAAAGCAGAATGGATGCGCGGTCGGTGTGCAAAGCGGATGTGATTCCCCCCAATGCTGCAGCGTAGACATCACGCAGGGACCTTGCGGTCTGCGAGCGTTGCGCCAGCTGATATAAGGACGCCTGCTGCCGCGCCGCTTCGGCGATCTTTTCCTGCGCTTTTTTGTGCTCGGTGATATCGTTGTTTGTTTCCAAAACAGACGCACGCTTTCCTTGCGCATCGCGGTCCAACGCCCAGCGCGAGAACACGGTAATCCGCGTGCCGTCACATCGCGTGTGAACGAGTTCCCCTTGCCAGCGATCATCCCGGCGCAGCTTTTGATAAATTCGGGACAGCGGCTCGGGGTGTTCTGTTTTCAACAGATCGTGGCTCACTTTGCCGAGCGCTTCCGGCAGCGTGTAGCCGTAAAGTTTCGTCGCCCCTTTGTTCCAGTAGGTAACCCGGTCGTTTACGTCGCGAACGATGATGGCATCGTTGCTCAAATCCAGCAGCCGCGCCTGCTCGGCCAGCTGTTGTTCGTGACGCTTGCGCTCAGATAGATCGATAATGGCGGTCTGGTAGAGCAGGGCGCCATTTCTCGTGGTCGAAGTGATGGGCGTACTTAGAAGTTGTGCCGGGATCCGCTCGCCTTTCCTCGGCTTCAACTCTAGTTCTGTCGCAACTTGTTGCTGCGATGTGCGGCAGTGGAGCAGATGACGCAGGAATGAATCCAAGTCCACTACATAAAACGCGAACGGCCGTCCGATTAACAAATCCCTGGGCACACCCAACAACTCGGTCGCGGCCAGGTTGGCTTCCTCAATCCGCCCGGCGCGGTCGAAGCTGACATAAGCGATCGGCGCGAAATCATAAAGATCGACGAATCGCTGGGTGGCGGCTTCAAGTTCGGTCTTTGGATTGCGCAATGCGGGCGTACGCATGGAATGAATCGGCGCGCCGTTCTTACTGATCCGCGTTACCGTGCCATTGCTCGAAAATTTCTGCAGGGCGCGGGATGTTCGCTTTATCGATTGCGTTGCTGGTTGAATCGATTCCCTTGACGGCCGTACCGCAATCGTCTGGTATTTGCGACGACGATTTACCTGTTGCTTGCTATTTGCGCGACGAGGCATCTTTTGTCTGCCGGCTTGTTTTGACAGCATCGTCCTCCTTCTGTCCGTCGAAATCAATCAGCGTGATAACAGCGCCGTCGATCTTGTTATCAGTTGTGCGATATGGCCGCACCCGCAGCGAGTACCGCCGGCCTTCCTTATCGGTTACTCTGCGCTCGCGCGTGCCGAGTGTTTCGATCACGTCCCGCAAGACATTGTCCAAGTCGGGAACATCAACGTTAGATCGCAGCTCCGTTAACGGCCGGCCGATGTCAGTTGGCAAAATATTAAAGGCCGCTCGGGCCGCCGGAGTCGCGCGACGCACTGTCAACGCGTTGTCCACCATCACAATTGGCATTTGAATGCTGGCGAGTAGATTGTTTAGCTCGCTGGTCACTTGCATCATCTCCAGATTCCGGTTGCTCAGCTCTTCGTTCAGCGTGGTTAGTTCTTCATTGGTCGATTGCAATTCTTCCTTTGCGGTCTCGAGTTCTTCGTTTGTGGATTGCAGCTCTTCGTTGCTCGATTCGACTTCTTCATTGGATGCCTTCAATTCTTCATTGGTCGCTTCCTGCTCTTCGATGACCGCTTGCAA
>DASXOI010000135.1:0-5108 GCA_036494375.1 Candidatus Udaeobacter sp. | reverse complement strand
ACGCTGCAATTTTCCGTGTCCTCCTGAACCACAACCAGTCGTCGCGTCTTGCGCACGGATTCTTCAATCGCGACCGCATCCCAGGGAACAATTGACCGGAGATCGATCAGTTCGACGCTGATCTCATTGCCGATTTTGTTCAGGGCTTCGAGCGATTTCTCGATTGTATTGCCCCACGCCACCAAGGTGACATCAGCGCCTTCGCGCACCTTGCGCGCTTTGCCCAGCGGAACAGCGCGAATTGGCTCAACGTATTCGTGCTCG
The DNA here is from genome assembly GCA_036494375.1 of Candidatus Udaeobacter sp. Classification (GTDB taxonomy): domain Bacteria; phylum Verrucomicrobiota; class Verrucomicrobiia; order Chthoniobacterales; family UBA10450; genus Udaeobacter. The sequence goes on along the minus strand of DASXOI010000135.1, from coordinate 4,844 downwards.
GCCCAGAGCAAATGCTTGGCCACGAGAAAAATCACCGGGTCCTCTGCATGCATCGCCGTCCAGAGCAATCCTGCGGCGTCGGCAGGCGTGCTCGGAATCACAACGTTGAGACCAGGATAATGAGCGAACGCCGATTCGTTCGCCTGGCTGTGCCACAAACTGCCGCCGGGCAGATACGCGCCATACGGCGCATAAATTACTGCCGGACATTTCCAATTGCCAAAGGATCGCCACCGCAGCGTCGAGATGTTGGTTACAAGCTGATTGAAGCCGGGATAAATGAAATCGATGAACTGCATCTCGAACACCGGTCGCTTTCCGTAAGCAGCCAGTCCGCATGCGACACCGAGAATCGTGGATTCAGCGAGCGGCGAATTGAAAACTTGCTTTGGGAATTCAGTTGAAAGTTTCTGCGTCAGGCGGAACACGCCGCCTTTCGGATCTTCGATGTCCTCACCGAAGAGGATACGCTGCGGATCGTCCTCCAGACCAGCATGCAGAGTTCTGTTTACCGTATCTCCGATGCGATATTTTCCCGAAGGAAGGATTTCTTTGTTCCAGGGAGGGGCGCTTTCCAAAGCGCCGCTCGGCGGTTTGGAAACCGCCGTTCCTTGTGCCGTGACATAGGCGAGAAGCTCGTTAGGCGAAGGATCCTCAGCTTTTTCCGCGTCGGCATATTCGCGGCGAACGCGCTCCTTAATTTCGTTGTCCAGCTCCGCGTAATTTTCCTGTGTGATTACGCCTTCTTTAATGAGTCGATCCCTCCAGCAGGTTAGGGGATCGGCCTTCTCCAGGTCCAGCAATTCCTCAGTCGCCCTGTAAAGTTTCTGATCGTCGGAACTGGTGTGACTCGACAGGCGTTCCATCTTGATCCAGAAAAAGAACGGTCCGCCGCCACCGCGAATTTTCTCAAACGCTTCAGCCGTCGCATCGTAAATCTGCTGGACGTCCTGTCCTTCGATCTGGCGCCAGTTGTCCTGCTCGAGAATGTCCAACGCGAGCGGATTCGTTTTGCGCGTAGGCATGCTGATGCCGTAGGCGTTGTCCTCTACGAGAAAGAGCACCGGAAGTTTCTTTTCCTTCGCGAAACAGATGGCCTCGAAAAAATCTCCCTGGCGTGTTGCGGCGTCACCTATTGTCGTGACAACAACATTTTTCTTTCCATCAAGCTTGATGCCCCAGGCGATGCCGCACGCAGGAAGAAGTTGTGAGCCAGTTGGCGTAGGCACGCTCCAAATGTGGAGGTTTGCATCGCTGTAATGCGAGGGCATTTGCCGCCCGCCGCTGCCAGTGTCGCGTTTTGCAAAATACTCCAGGCCGAGTTGGCGAGTGGTCATACCGCGCCCGAGCACGAGGCCACGGTCGCGATAATACGACACGATGTAATCGTCCGGCTCCATTTGGATTGAGACCGCCGCCAGCGCTTCGTGGCCCATTCCGGAGACGTGAAAATGTCCTTTGCCCTGACGAATCAAGTTTTGTTCGCGCAAATCCGCGTGCCGGCTCTCAAGAATAATCCTTAAGAGCTGCAGCTTATCGTCTTTGCTAAGGGCAGGCATACGGTTGATTTTACATGTCGCTTCTCGATCGACAATCGCGCCGACCTGCTTCGCATAAAGAAAGTTGATGCATTCGACAACAACAAAATCACAACAGAGCAAGGGAGTGATCGAACACTATCGCGAGTTTCTTCCAGTCTCGCCGGCGACACCGATCATTTCGCTGGGCGAGGGGAACACGCCACTGATTTATTCTCCGCGATTGAGCGCACGCGTCGGTCGCGGCTGCGACGTTTTCGTTAAGAACGAAGGAGTCAATCCTACGGGCTCTTTCAAAGACCGTGGGATGACAGTGGCTGTGTCCAAGGCAGTAGAAGGCGGCACAACAGCGCTGATCTGTGCTTCGACCGGGAACACTTCAGCTTCAGCGGCTGCCTACGCGGCGCGCGCAGGAATTTCATGCGTCGTGATTCTGCCTGCGGGAAAAATTGCGACCGGAAAATTACTTCAAGCGTTTGCCTATGGAGCGAAAATCGTAGCGGTCGACGGCAATTTCGATGATGCGCTGCGAATCGTTCGAGAATTCGACGCGACCGGCGATTTCAAGATCGTGAATTCCATTAATCCGGACCGGATCGCAGGGCAGAAGACGGCCGCATTTGAAATTGTCGATGAATTGGGAGACGCGCCGGATTTTCATTTGCTGCCGGTCGGCAACGCCGGGAACATCACGGCGTACTGGGCCGGCTATCGGAAATACCTCGCGTGCGAAAGATCAACAAGATTGCCGGCGATGATTGGCTTCCAGGCGACCGGTGCGGCACCGATTTTCTACGACTGCATAATCGATAAGCCGGAAACGATCGCCTCGGCGATTCGAATCGGAAATCCTGCCAGTTGGCATCAGGCGCTCGCAGCCATCGTCGAATCGCGAGGCGCGATCGATGTAGTCACCGATGAGAACATTCTGGCTGCGCAAAACTGGCTGGCACAGCACGAAGGAATTTTTGTCGAGCCAGCCAGCGCTGCGTCGATTGCTGGTCTTTTCAAGTGGTGTGATTCAAACGATGCGACGTACTCGTTTCGGGAAATTCGGGAGGGTAGCCGGATCGTCTGCACCGTAACTGGACACGGCTTGAAAGACCCCGATGTGATTATCCGGCGAATGAACGAGTTGAAGCCCATCGCTGCGACGGTGGCGGATGTTCGACGGGCAATTGAGCTTTAGCGCTGACCTGTCATATCGAGCGAAGTCGCTTGCCAGGCCGTAGCTTTACGCGAAGGCTGGAGATATCCCGCGAATTTAGCTGTGAGTTCGGCTACGGGATTTGATTCGCTCACTTCCCGTTCGCTCAGCCTCCGGCCCTCCCGTCCATGTCGCGGCTCCCCAACCGCTTCATTCTCGACTCCGCTCGGAATGACGGTTATGAAATCTGGTTTAACAACATGCGTCTGGTGGTTCAAAAATATGGCGGCACTTCCGTTGGGACACCGGAACGAATTTGTCATGTGGCGCAGCGAATCCTTGAGACACAGCGACAGGGCTGTCGGGTAGTAGCGGTAGTCTCTGCAATGGCAGGAGTCACTGATGAGTTGGTCCGGCTGGGACACGCCGTCGCGCCGCAGCCGACTAAGCGCGAACTCGACATTCTGCTCTCAACCGGTGAACAGGCCGCTGCTGCCCTGACCGCAATGGCAGTGACCGCGCTGGGCGGAGCCGCGATCTCACTGACCGGCGCGCAAGCGGGAATTTTAACTGACCGCAATCACACGCGTGCCCGCATCGCGAACATCAGTCCAAAGCAAATCCATGAGCTGCTCGACGAAGATTACATTGTCATCGTGGCAGGTTTCCAAGGGCAGACCCCCGAAGGGGAAACAACTACACTGGGCCGTGGCGGCTCGGACCTGACGGCGATTGCGCTAGCTGGCGCGTTGAATGCCGACGCCTGCCAGATTTTTACGGATGTGGATGGCGTTTTTACCTGCGATCCACGAATTGTTAAAGACGCGGAAAAACTCGGCGAAATCGCTTATGACGAGCTGCTTGAGATGGCCGGAAGCGGCGCAAAAGTGATGCAGTCGCGCGCGGTTGAATTCGCCAAGAAATTCGGCGTGGAATTCGAGGTGCGATCGACCTTTAAGCAAGGCGCCGGGACCATCACAAGAGAAGAAACCCCCAGTATGGAAGACACACTGATTCGCGGGATCAGTTTGGACCGGCATCAAGCCAAGCTCAGCATTGCCGGAGTGCGTGATAAGCCCGGAATCGCCGCAAGGATCTTCTCTGACATCGGCGCCGCGCACATCATCGTTGATATGATTGTGCAGAATGCGTCGATTGATGGGACAACGGACATTTCGTTTACAATTCACGAAGATGAACTGGAAAACGCTCGCACAATCCTCATGCCGGTTTTGGGTGAGTTGGGCGCAAAGCGGCTAAACACTGCAAGCGGCGTTGCCAAGTTGAGCGTGGTCGGCATCGGGATGCGATCCCATTCGGGCGTTGCGGCGCGAATGTTCGAGTGCCTTGGCCGCGCTGAGATCAATATTCAGCTGGTCTCGACGTCGGAGATCAAGATCGCCGTGATTATCGACGAGAAAGACGCGGACCATGCGGCGCGATTGATCCATGCCGAATTCGGCCTGGGACAGTTGCTGCCCGCGGCCGCAGCGACGCAGCCGCTGGCGTGACTCAAGGAGCGGCGGTCTCCTCGGGCGCCGTAGCCTCGGCGAAGGCGGCTAGTCCGCCGTCCTGAAAAGGGTTGGATTGGAAGCCGCCCTTGCTTGATGAACTACGGATTGCGCACAGGATCGACGTAGAAGTCCTGAGTCCCTTCGAGCCGCATCTTATAGCCGAAAATACCGTGAATCACGGCAGCTGCAGGGTGATCCGTGACCCGCGAGCGATAGCGATCATCCGCGTTTGCCTGTTTCCATACCGTTCCATCCTCCAGGCGAATGATGGTCCTGCCAGTCAATCCCTGAAAGCTGCCGTCCACGCGGCTCACGATTAAGTCCATCTTTGTGCGCGAAGCGCGGGCCGTAGCTTTCTTTTCAGCGGCCTGTTCAGTGACCTGGCGGTAACCTTGCAGCCAGGCATCGAGTTTCTGCAGCTCTTCCGCAGACAGCTTGTTCAATCCTGCGGCCTTGAATTCCTCCGGCGACATCACTTCCTTGATGCTGCCCGACATTTCTGGCGGCGCTGCGTACAGCCGTTCGGCAGGACCAAGCGTTACGCAAAATGCCAACAGCAGGCACGCGAGTGTAGGAAATCGGGAGATGTTCATGGGCACTGAATAGACAACGGAGATTCGTGGACGCAACCCATGGGGCGTTACA
>DASXOI010000134.1:0-3941 GCA_036494375.1 Candidatus Udaeobacter sp. | reverse complement strand
GGTACGATTCGGCTCTCTGGGAGCAAGCACTGCTGTTTCGATTGTCAGCTTCCTGGCGATCTGGAGCGCATCTCACGGGCATGGACCATTCTCCGGCGGACCAACTGAACAAGACGCTCTTTCAATCCAAATATTTCTAATCGTCCTGGCGATTCCGCTGTTGTTTCTGGCCACAGTCATCGAGGAACGCGTAACTGGAGCAACCGAACTCGGCGAAAGCGAGTCACGTTTCCGGAACGTTGCGGATTCTGCTCCCGTCCTAATATGGATGGCCGGTGTGGATAAGCTCTGCACTTTCTTTAACAAGCCGTGGTTAGAGTTTACCGGCCGCAGCATCGAACAGGAGCTTGGAAACGGCTGGGCTGAAGGCGTGCACCCGGAGGATCTGCAAAAGTGCCTCCAGGTTTACATCGAGGCATTCGATGCGCGGCAGCCATTTGTTATGAAATACCGGCTGAGACGAAACGATGGCGATTATCGCTGGATTTCGGATCAGGGGGTGGCACGCCATAACGCGCAAGGAGGATTCGCCGGCTACATCGGCTCATGTGTAGACGTCACGCAATTAATGAAAAAGGAAGAGGCTTTGCACGAATTCGAGGAACGAGTTGTTCTAGCAGCCGAAGCAGCTCATCTCGGCGTGTGGGAGATGGACCCCGTGACCAGGGAGCTTTGGATGTCTGAGAGCGCGCGTACTTTGTTTCAATTTGATTCCGAGATTCCGCTCGACCACGCAGCCTTTCAGGATCGTGTTCACCCAGAGGATCGCGCGCTTCGAGATTCCAACGTCCAACACGCGTTAGAAACACGCAGCGGATACGAAATGGAATATCGTGTCTTGTTGCCGGATGGAACCCAGCGCTGGATCGGGGGGCGCTCGCGCTGGGTAGCCGGTGACAATCGCAAAGGGACTCGGCTCATTGGTGTTTCCATAGACATAACCCCACGCAAGCTCGCTGAAGCAGAAGCGTTGCAACAACGTGACGAGCTCAGTCACCTCAGTCGTGTGGCGTTAATGGGTGAAATGTCCGCCTCCATTGCTCATGAGTTGAATCAACCGTTGGCTGGAATTCTCAGTAATGCCGCAGCCGGACAGCGTTTCATCGATCGCGGGAATGTTGACCAGGGGGAAATTCACGAACTGCTCGGTGACATCATCGCAGATGGTCGCCGCGCCAGCGACATAATTCGCGGCATTCGGAGCATGGTCAAGAAGGAGCAGGTGGCGCGTCGCTCGGTGAATCTCAACGAGGTTGTGATGGATGCTGTGCGCATGGTATCTCCCGATGCCGTGGCGCGTTCGTGCCAGCTGGAAACATCGCTCGATCCGAATTTGCGGACGGTCGAAGCCGACCCGGTTCAACTTCAACAGGTGTTGCTAAATCTTGTGATCAACGCATTCGACGCCATGCGAGACACACCGATTTCCAGGCGCAAGGTGGTGATCGCAACACAATTAAACGGCGACGGCGCAGTTTGCGCGAGCGTGCGCGATTACGGTGTTGGTATTTCAGCAGAGATGCAGGATTGTCTGTTCAATCCTTTCTTCACCACTAAAAGCGAAGGACTGGGAATGGGCCTGGCAATTGCACGTTCGATCCTTGAATCTCACGGCGGCACCATCGCCGTGAGAAACGCAGATGGCGGCGGGGCTCGATTTGAAGTTGTCCTGCCGGCGAACGGACCTTCTACATGATGCTGCGAAACGCCGGAAAAGACCATCGAGATACACCTGCGCCGCGTAATGAAAAGACTACGAATCGTGTCGGTGCATTTCCTGGCTGGCGTGAGACTAAGGTCTCATATGGCTGCGTCGAAGGCGGGCGTAGTATTCACTTGTTTTGCTTGCTCCACGCCCAGATCGGATCTGTCTTCTCGACGATGATCCTTCGGTGTTGAGAGGCCTCAATCGGCTTCTCATGTCGGCAGGTTGGCACCCCGAACAGTTCAGTGAGCCGGACGCATTTTTGAGTTACGTGAAGATTCATCGACCTACGGTTGCCATCATAGATGTTTGGATGCCGCTCATGAACGGCCTCGAAGTTCAATCGCGGTTGCGGGAGCTTTCGCCGTCGACGCGCGTCATCATGTTTACCGGAAAAGACGATCCGCTTGTTCGTTCCACTTCTCTGAAAGCAGGCGCGTCAGCTTTTTTCACCAAGCCATTCGACGATGAAGAATTTCTCACCGCCATTCGGCTAGCCCTTTGCGCAATGTGATATCCCTTCCGCCGACTGCAAACCGGAAAGAGAATTTGCGACTGGATTTATCCGTGAAAATTGTGTATTCCAACACGGGTTCCTAACACAATGCCAACTTCTTCGAGTGAACTGGTCGCGATCGAGCGCCCGAAGACAAAATCCAGAATTTTTGCGCACACCCGCTGGGACATCATCCCTGTCGCGGCAGCCGTTCTGCATTGCGTCTACTTCTTCGGCATGTTTTATCTTTTCCCGCGCGTCCCGCTCTGGGTCATGCTGATTCTGGGTTTTATTTATTCGGTCAGCATTTCGTGGAACATCAACGGCATTTCCCACAACTTTATTCACAATCCGTATTTTCGTTCGCCGCTGTTGAATCGGTTATTCAGCATCATGGAATCGGTTACGGTTGGGTTCGGCCAGGTTTTTTACGAATGCATTCACATGCAGCATCACAAGGGTAATGCCGATCTGCCCGATGAACACGGCGACACCATCGATTGGATTTCCATTTACAAGCACGGCCATGACGGTGAAGCGGAGCATCCGTTGAAATACACTTTCGGCAGTTTCTTTCGTGAGGACCCCAAGACCGTCTTCAGAGAACTCAAGCGCAAAAACCCGCGGGAGGCGTTTTGGGGAGTGTTCGAACTGGTGTGCTTCGTCACGACTTTTGTGATCCTCGGTATACTGAACTGGCATTACATCTGTTTCCTTTTGCCGTTTTGGTATCTTGGCCACTGTCTCTCTTATCTGAATGGCTACTATCGGCATTACGGCGGCAACCCCGATGAGCCGATTGCCTGGGGCGTGAGCACCTATGGCAATCTCTATAACTGGACGTGGTTCTACAATGGCTACCATGCCGAACATCATTTCCGGCCCAAGGTGCATTGGACTCGGATGCAGAGGCTCCGCGACCAAATTGTCGAGCAACAGCGCAAGGCTGGAGTGCGTGTTATCAAGGTGCCGCACGCGCTGGGATTTCTTGACTCCGATTTGCCGGCTGCTGATCTACGACAAAAGCAGCGAGAACTGCATTCCGAGCCGGCTGCCTAGCACGGATAATCCCGACTTGTCTCCGATCAAAAGGATTGACAGCCGAGGGCGATCTGAAGCATCACGCGGACTCGTCAACTGCCCATTAATGCAATGAAATCTTTATTCTCGTCATCGATCGCCATCCTTACCGGGTTGTTAGTTCTTGCGTGGTCATTCATGTTGGCTGAAACCTTTACCGAAGGCATCCGCGTCTCGCCGGAAACGGTTAGTCTGAAGCCCGGCCAATACGTTTGGGAACCTGAGCGCGCGCCGGAAGGACCACTTTTGATCGTCGCCAGCATTCCCGAGCAGGTGGCATATATTTACCGGAACGGTGTCTGTATCGCGCGGTCAAGCGTTAGTACTGGCCGGCGACGCTAGGCCCAACAAGAACTACCAAGCTTCTACAAACACCATGAAACTAAAATATATCGCAGCGCTACTCAGCTTCGTTCTCGGCGCAGCGTTCGCGCCAACGGAGAGCGCGCAAGAAATCGACCGGACCGTGCTCCCGGTCCCCGAACCTCAACCCCCAACCATTACGGAACTTGACGCTCGTAATGCCAAGGCGCCGCCGCGCTTTGAAGTTAAAGCTCCCAAGGGGGCGCCGAATGTCGTCGTCGTTTTGCTCGACGACATCGGCTTCGGGCAAGCAAGCGCATTCGGCGGACCGTGCAAAATGCCGACGTTGGATAAGCT
>DASXOI010000133.1:0-4675 GCA_036494375.1 Candidatus Udaeobacter sp. | reverse complement strand
CTGGTCGCAAAAACTGCCACAGCCGCTCGTGACTTCGGGCTGTTGATGCAACGACACTCATTGCGTAAAGAATATCTCGCGATCGTTTGGGGCTGGCCTGGATGGGAACACGAGCTCGTTGACGCGCCATTAGATCGTCAGGGCAAACACGAACACGCTATGATCTGGCTCAAGCAAACGATTCACGCCGCGGGCGCACCAGCACAGACGGAATTTTTTGTTGAACGGCGGTTCAACAGATCGACCTCTTCTGGCGATCACTTCAGCGTCATCCGCGCGATTCCGCGCACCGGACGCACTCATCAGATTCGTGTACATCTCGCCTCAATAGGGCATCCAATCGTTGGCGATAAAATCTATGGCCCAGACGAGCAGTTGTATCTGCGATTCATCGAAACTGGGTGGACTCATGAGCTCGAACAGAGACTCCTGCTGCCACGACATGCTCTGCACTCGGCGAAACTAGCCATCGATGGCGGGCGCAAATGGACCAGCACCCTTCCGTCCGATCTTGCCGAATTCTGTAGAGGCGGTCTCTGAGTGACGCCTCCAAGGAGCGGCGATCTGGAGATCGCCCTTCCTTGATTTAAGCGTGAGGCGACCGGAGCTAGCGAAAATTGCAATCCGACCAAGCGTTCCTATCGTAGCGCGCGAATGAAATGTGGTCGTGCATGCGCTGTTTTGTTGTTTCTAAGCGTTTGCTCTCGGCTTTTCGGCGGCGCACCGCAAACCCAGGTCGAATCTGTGCGCAGCGACTTTAATCCCCCACGATTCGATTTCGCCATCGAGTCCGGCTATTTGTTAGGCGCGATCAACGCCCCCGCCGGTTATGAAATCGGAGCTGAATTCCTAACCGGGAGGATTCGTTGGGGAGTGGTAGACACCGACACGTGGCTGCGCGGTTACCATCAATTTTACGTGAGCGCAATGGGAGAGCCGATCTTTCGCGGCATCGAGAACTACTATTTCGGATTTAATCTCGGCTTTCGCTACAATTTCGTGCCAAGAGGCAGCCGGTTCGCTCCCTACATTTCCGGAGGCGTAGGCGGAGGCTGGATTGACAGCCACGCAAACATTCCCGGCGCCCAGGGACAGGATTTCACATTCAACATTTTATCGGCGGCGGGCATTTCCTACATGGTCAATGATCAGTGGAAACTGGAGGTCGGCGCACTTTACCAGCATCTGTCCAATGGCGGACAAACCGATCCTAATCCGAGTCTCAACCTGTTTGGCCCGCAGGTCGGCGTCACTTATTCCTTTTAGCATGCCTTTGTCATGTTGAGCGAAGCGAAGCATCTCTGGACAAGTGCTGGGGCGCACGACAGACAAATAACCAGAGATTCTTCTCCCGCGGCTGCGGGATCAGAATGACAACGACGATGAAGATGACTCAGGAAAACGTGCTCGTCGTACGGCGCAGCTTGTTCGAAGAACTTGGGGCGTTTCACGGCCTCAACTTCGAGCCGCAAAAATATCTCGCAGCGTTCCTCTCCCGCGGAAACAATTTCTTTCTTCCGCGCGCAGAAGCTGAGATCAATCCTGCGTACAAACAAATCATTCCTTACGCGCTCATCGCGTTTCAGAACAAATTCGTTTACTACGTCCGCGGAAAGAAAGCCGGCGAAAAGCGCCTGGTCGCGAAAGGCTCAATCGGGATCGGCGGTCACATGAATGACACCGACGAATCGCTCTTTGCCATGAATGAGCAGGCGTATCGCGCCGGTGTGGAACGTGAAGTGAACGAAGAAATCAGGATCGATGCTCCGTTCGAAGATCGGATCGTTGCGCTTCTAAACGATGACACGACCGAGGTTGGGCGCGTGCATCTTGGCATCGTTCACGTATTCAAACTGTCCGAGCCGAAGGTGGAAAAACGCGAAGCGATGATCACCGGCCTGACATTTGTGGCGAGGGACGAATTGTTCGCGCGCCGCGAAATGATGGAAACGTGGTCCCAGATTTGTCTCGATTCGCTCGACCGTTTGTTGCTGTAGCCGTTTCCCCGTGGGAAGCGCCGTGCTGACTTTTTTTAGCCAGGTGGAGGTGAAGATTCAGGTGAGCCCGCAGGCGGTGCAGGCGAAGTTTCAGGTGGTGCAGGTGAACCTGTAGCTGGCGGAGCTGAAGCTGCGGGTGCAGGCGCAGGTGGAGCTGCAAATGCGGGTCCGGGAGCAGCCTGTTGCTGCGGAATGAATGCGATCTCGTCAATCTGCCAACGGCCGACCGGATGCGAGATCGTGATGTCCGCGTCGGCGTACCTCTCCGGATAATATATCCGCGCATGGAAAGACCCGTGTGGCTCGAAGAATTGTGAGTTAAATTCAATCTTGCCCTGAACGTCGACCGGGCGAACAGGGGCTCCGAGTTTCACTATCTCATTCATGAATTCCTGCTGCGTCGAAGCCGGAAAATTCATGCGCGCCTGCGGACTAAGCCGCGAATTAAAGAAATTACTATCGTGCTGGACAGCAATTTTCTGGATGGCGTCCCGGGCAAACGCTGTTCCTTCTTTGGCTGCATTCTCTTTATTGGAATTAAGCCACCACCACGCGCCACCAAGCAACGCCAGAACGATGATCAGCAGGACAATGATCTGCCCGGATGATTCCCGCTTAGAACTTAATTTGAATTGTTTCATCTTTGTTTAATAACCGAACCCCATGCTCTTAATTACTTCGCCGTTACGAATGAGCACAGAATGTTTTTGCTTACCTGTATAAGAGCCAAAACGATTTCGCGCGTTCACAGTGAAATTAACGAGATAACCGGACACAGCTTCGTTGCCCTTGGTCGTATCAGATGCTTTCGGTTCTCCACTCCACTCAATGCGTGCACTGTCCGGATCGATCAATTGTGTGTTGAGCCACTGCATAATGATCTCCTTATAATAGGTGGGGTAAGGACCGTAGCGGGCAGTGTCGGGTGAGGGCGTTTGGGAATTTAAGCCGGTGACAACAGTTATTCCGAGCGCGAGGGCGCAAATCAGTGACTCCGACAGGAGCGCTTTCATGTTGTTTGTTTACCATCGTCAGCGGCGGCTAGTCCAGCCTAATGCGACGGCTACTGTCAAGCCTTAGCAGAGGCGGTTTGCATATTTCAGGCTGCAGTTCCGGCCCGCACACGCAGCCCGATGTAATTGCGTGGAATGATAACGCTGCTTTCTTTGACAACTGACGTAACCGACGTCGTGCCTCGTGTCCGTGAAGAAATTATTGCTTTCAATTGCGATAGTGGCTGCATTGGTGATCTCATCGATGTCAGTTTTGTGTGAGGAAACTCCTGCGCAGACTTCGATTCAAGGTACCACGCCACATACGAGTGCAGATAAAGACCGCGGACCGGGTAACGAATCGCCCGCTGTGCAACAGCCCTCATCACTTGACCCGGCTGCGGCGACACAGGCGTGGTTGAACAGCGTGCCGCAAGAGAAGCGTGAAAAATCAGATGCCTATTTCGAGGGGGGCTACTGGCTGATTCTGTGGAATTATCTTGTTGCCGCCGCCATATCGATTCTCCTGCTGTCCTCACGGATTTCAGTGCGGCTGCGCGATTTCTCGGAACGACTAACGAGATATAAAACGGCGCAAGTCGCCTGCTACACCGTTCCGTATTTGTTGCTAGCTTTCGTCTTGAGCTTTCCACTCAACGTTTACGAGCACTTCTTTCGCGAACATCAATACGGACTCGCCACACAGGGTTTCCTGGCGTGGTTTCGGGAGCAGTTGATTGGTCTCGGTATCACGCTTATCGGCGGCACTATCTTCTTCGCCGTGTTGTACTCTGTCTTCCGGCGCGCACCGAAAACTTGGTGGATCTGGGGAACCGGCGTCGCTGTCGCTTGCTCGTTCTTTTTGCTCTTCATTGCACCGATATTCATTGAGCCGCTCTTCAACACGTATAGACCCGTTACCAACCGTGAAATCAGCGAGCCCATTCTCGTCATGGCGCGGGCTAATCAAATCCCCGTCAAACAGGTCTTCGAAGTAGATGCCTCGCGTCAGACGACGCGTGTAAGTGCGAATGTCTCAGGAATTCTCGGTACAACACGCATTGCGCTGAACGACAATCTGCTCAAGCAATGCACCGTGCCGGAGATCCGCGCGGTGATGGCACACGAGATGGGCCATTACGTTCTCAATCACGCCGCGAAGTTGCTGACATACCTCGGAATTTCCGTACTCATCGCATTCGGGCTCACTAGAATTCTGTTTGATGCAGCCGTCAGGCGCTGGGGCGATAGATGGGGCGTACGCGGTATTGCCGATCCCGCCGGTCTCCCGCTGCTGGCGCTGATTTTTTGCACATTGCTTTTCGTCGCCACACCGCTTCTTAACACTTTGGTTCGCGTGACCGAGCGTGAAGCGGATGCTTTTGGGATCAACACCGCGCGTGAGCCCGATGCGATGGCTGAAGTGGCGCTTAAACTTGGCACCTATCGCAAGCTCAACCCGACGCCGCTCGAAGAATTCATCTTTTACGATCATCCCAGCGGCCGCGCACGGATTCGCATGGCGATGGATTGGAAGGCAGCAAATCTACCGGCAGGGGAAAATGCGAAAAATCAAAAACAAACCGGGCAATAATTCCGTCAACCCATCTCGCGCGGATGCTGCGAAGGCGCGGCAGCAGTAGCAGCAGACTTGCCCTTTTGGATCAGCATCAGGTTACGAATATA
>DASXOI010000132.1:0-10976 GCA_036494375.1 Candidatus Udaeobacter sp. | reverse complement strand
CGTTTTGCCCGCGCGCACCTGCTCCTTCATGTCGAGCCAGTGGTTCAGCCAATCTCGAACTTTGTAACTCTGGAGTAATTCGCCCGTGGTGCGTTCCAAAATTTCGCCGATGATCTTTTTGGCCTGCTGTTCTGTAAGAGTCCCGTTCTTTGCGTGGCTTTCCGCGCGCTGATAAGCAAGGCAGACTTCCCACGCTTCAGCACGCTTGTCAGCGGCAGTTTTGGGTGAACCGTCTTTGCGCTTCTCTCCTTTGAGCGGCTTTGTCGCGATCTTTGTTGATTTCTTCAACCGCTGGCCGGTTGCGCTCGTGTAGCAGCAAATCCAGTAAGGCGAACGTCCACGGGCATCTTTTCTGAGGCTTGGCATAGTCACAACAAAATCACAACATCCGCTAATGTCAATGATGTTGTGACTTGCTTGTTTTACCTGTGAAGAAGGATAGCGTCACCTGTGGTGAATCTATTCGCGGGTTCGATTCCCGCCCCCGCCTCACGATCTCGCTCGGTTTCGTTGGATAACGAGGCTTTGTTGCTATGCGCCGGTTCGATTGATTCGCTCGCCTCGCGTCAAGCTCACCCTTCGGGCTTCGTCTATGTCGCTCGGCTCCCGCCGGCTCCATTCCCGCCCCCGCCTCAACTCAATTACTAAAGGTGCCAACGGTTTATATCATCGACATTGACAGTCGCATGGCAGCGCATCAGGATTCAATCGAAGGAGGTGCTGTAATGCCTACGACTGATGCGATTGGAGAACAAGTTATAGAAGCGGTTGTAGCGGGACCAGAAGGAGCAAATCGACTCTTCACCGTCAGTGGGGCAGCCAACGTCTGTATCGAGGCGACGCGTCAGCAGCGGACCACTGAGACGTGGACGTTTCTAGTGGGACCAAGTCTTACGCGCTTGCAGTTTCATCGGGCGATCGGCGCGGCTTCAATAGCTTCGCAGATCGTAAGCGTTCAAAACGCGCCGCGAGAGTTCACGGTCAATATTCACTCCGTCGAGGCGGACTGGGATGATGAAAATCAAAAGGTCAATATGCGCGTTGAAATCGGTCTCATATCGAATGGATGCACCGTTACGATTACCCAAATTCGCTATTGGGTTGCGATCCTGGCGCAAATTGAATGAGCGCGTACTCCGTTCTAGCTACGAGAAATTCTCCGCCGCACACGTGACGCTCTGATTCCGAGGTGCGATGAGAACGGGCAACATGATTTAAATGCACGAGCACGCGGGCGATTTTAAACAATTCTGAAAACATTCAGGCGGCCATCCGCCGGTGCCAGACAGCAGGCGCCTAATCCACGCGTTGGGACTGCACCAAAGCCTTTTGTTTGCTAAGAACCCGGCATCAGAGGTGACAATTCTCCTCTCACGCAGGGAAATGCCTGCGTTTTGCTGCTGACACAGCCTTACTTTCGCGCTGTAGCAGGCGGTTGTTTTGCAGGATGTTCGATCAAACCCGTTCCTATCACAATCGCTTCAGCGCCAAATGGCGGGCTGGCTTTCGCCGGAAAAAGCGGTCGTAATACTGCGAACGTTTGCGAAGCGAACGCAATGGAAATGACCATGATCAGTAATGGACAAGTCATGGTCGGCACTTTTATCAGATCTGATAGTATGGACAAGTAAAAGTTTCTCCTAGGTGATTTGTCCATTCGTCTGACGCGGTACACCGTCGGTCACTCAATGTGCGTGATTCGTGATTGGGAAAACGTGATTTGTTCAGAGGCGAAGCCAGATTCCAGTTTGCGATTCAAGGTTTCCGACTATTTTTCCCCGCCAATGCCACAGTTTACTTATCGTGCGCGCAATGCGCAGGGCGGTTTGGTTGAGGGGGTGGTCGACTGCGCAGATCGCGCCATTGCGATCCGGCAGATTGAATCGCAACACTGCATTCCGATTCGAATCGATATGGTAGAAGCGCCTAAGCCTGCAGAAGCAAAAGGAAACAAGGCGCCCGCACCTCAACGAAAATTGCGGCTGCTGAATTCACCGGAAGCCACCACGCCTTCGCAAAGCCTGAAAATTCCGCACGGCCAACTGCTCATTTTCACTGAGCAGCTCGCGCATTTGCTGCAAGCGGGCATGACACTGGACGAAGGATTGTCGGTTTTGGGGAAACGGTTGAAACATCCGCGCGTCCAACAAATGACGCACACGCTGCATCAGGCGCTGATCGACGGCCGTAGTTTTTCGCAGGCCCTAAGCGACATGCCACGAATTTTCCCGCCGCTGTTTGTGAACCTCGTCGCTGCAGGCGAAGTCAGCGGTGCGTTACCGCAAATTCTCCTACGGTTGGTGAAACATCTGATGCAGGCGAAGGACTTGCGAGACCGGGTGCAACAGGCGTTGATTTATCCGGCATTCCTCGCGCTGGCCGGCGGTATTCTTGTCACGATTTTCATCACCTTCATGGTACCGCAGTTGACTGGGTTCATGGCGCAAACCGGCGGCGCCATGCCGTTGCCGACGCGTATCTTGCTGCACGTCCACCATGCGATCACCGGCTACTGGTGGGTCGGCATACTGATACTGGTTGGTGGAATCATAGGTTTCCGCGCCATGGTTCGCACTCAGGAAGGCCGGATTGGCTGGGACCGCATTCGGTTGCTAATCCCGGGGTACGGACGAGTGATTCGCCACCGTTATTACGCCCAGTTTGCCCGTACGCTGGGGACGTTAATGGAAAACGGCGTGCCTTTGCTGCGCTCACTGGATCTTGTGACTGAGATAGCAGGCAATCGTTTTCTCGAAGCGAAATTGGCAGAGGTGCGCAGAGCGGTCATCGATGGCGCTACACTCTCGGCTGCGTTGCAACAGCAGAAGCTCTTTCCGGATTTGTTTACTGACATGATGGCCGTGGGCGAACAAACCGGACATTTCGCCGAAACGATGCAGGCGATCGCAGACGTGTATGAACGCGAGCTTGATCGATCCGTCGGGGTGATCTCGCAATTGATTCCGCCGGTCATCATCGTGATCATCGCGGGGTTGGTCGGCTTAGTTGTATTCAGTATTTTGTCGGCGGTTTTCGAAATGACGCACAGCCTGAGTGTCAGACCGCGTTAAACTCAGGCCTTGCAAAGGACATCGAGTCTGACTTAAACTCGCCCACTCAATGTTACCCCGCGCTGCGTTTGCGATCTTTTTGGCTGCGGCCTGCCGCGTAAGCGCGCAGGAAGCTTTGACCGACGCTCTCCCAGCGCCGCCAGCCGCGATTGCAAAGCCACTTCCCTCAAGCGCATGGCTCGATCTGCGCCAAACGATGTCGCGCAATTCGAAAACACAAGATGCCCCAGCTTGGATCGAAGCGCTCACGCTTTTACCTGGCGAACTCACCGAAGGCGGTGGGGCGTCGAAAAGCATTTTTCGCATTCGAGTGACTCAACCCGGTCCTGATTATAAAATCCTTTTCTTCCGATTGTTTTTCGACGACAAAGCGAATCAGCAGCCAGAATTAGTGGCTTGGGACGAATCCGGCAGCCACATTTTGCGCTCGGGCACACTCGGCGCTGGAATGAATCTGCCCAGCTCGGATTCAGTTCTCATCCCAATGACCGGTGCGTCGGCGATCGACATCGAAGTTCCCGGCGACGGAAAAACGATTCGCGCAGCATATCTCGACTGGATGACATCCAGTGAGGTCGTCCATCCGGTGAATGTCGAACATCGCGATGTCATCCCCGAGCCGTTTTCAGTGGCGCCAGCGCTGCACTCACCACCCGAAGACGTCGAGAATTTCGGAACGGTGACTGCCACTCTGGCGGCCGATGCAATTCACCTTGATGCTCGGACGCAGGAAAACGCGGTGTTTCAATTTCCAATCGAAGCGGAACCGCTCACCGCACTTTTGACTTTTGAAATGGCGAATCCGCGTATCGACGCGCCGCCGGAAGTTTACGTCAATGGCCAGAACATCGGACCAGTTGGTCTCACACTGCCCGACCTCGCTGATCCTGGTTACCGAGGAGAATCCGAGCCGCTTACCACGGAGATGCATTTCAATTACACCGGATGGGTACGCGCTCAGAAAATCGTACCGGCAACAGTCTTGAAAGTGGGTGTAAACGATCTCATCGTCACCAACGGAGTGGGCACCGGCGCCTCTGCCATCCGGGCGACGCAAGTCCAGTTAAAGTACATTTGGGACAAGTCGGATTATCTTCTCCGCACCGGCAATTGAACTAATGTGACAGTGAATCTGTCACATTGGAATGAGCCGAAATATTGGGAGTGTTGCATCGGCGCTAATGCAAACCAGATGCTGATAGCAATTTTTAAAGATGAAGGTAGTGTAATCGCGCACGGCACAGAGGATTCCTTTTTATCGAGATGAGAACGAAAAGAAAACAGCAGGGCTTCACGCTACTAGAAATCATGCTCGTTGTGAGCATCATCGTGATCATTCTGGGAGTGGCGATTTCAAAGCTCGGGAACACGACTGGCATCGCCAAAAGCATGCGCGTTCAAGCGGACATCCAAGCGATCAAGACCCAACTGCAATTGTACGAGAGCATGAACGGCTTTTTTCCGACCACCGAGCAGGGTTTGCAGGCATTGGTAAGCCAGCCACAAAACGATCCACGGCCCACGCGTTGGTATCAGTTGTTTAAGGAAATGCCGAAGGATCCCTGGAGCAGCGAGTATATTTATCGCAGTCCTGGTCTGAAAAATCCGGGCGGCTACGATCTGTATTCCGCCGGACCCGACCGCCAGCCTGATACGTCAGACGATGATTTCGGTGGCGGCTAGCACTTGGCCGCTCCCATTCTAACCTCGCCTTGTCTCGAAGGGACGACACGAAGGCCCGCAGCTACAGGCTACTGTTTCGCAGCCGCATCATTCCCACCCTTCGCAGATCCCCTGGTCGTCCTTGGGTTCCGCGGAATCATGCCACGTGAGCGTGGCCCCATCGACTCTCGGGAAGGAATTAACTGTTGTAATTCCGGCGGCACGTTGGCGGGCAATTTTGGTGAACGTGTATTCGGCATGCCGGCTGGATTTGGCATAGGCATCGCAGGCGCAGGCAGCGGTCTGGTTGCGACAGCTCCGCCCGGCGACGCTTGCGACAGAAGCGCTTGATTGAAGGTAAGCGTCGCAAAATTTCCATCCTTGCTGATCGTCACCTTCGTCTGCCCCACTTTGTCGGACCATTCGATGCTGGCGATGCTATAACCGTCTACTGGTTCCTTGGTAGTAAGATATTTTTTGAAATTGTGATCGGTGGTCGAAGCAAGCGTCACCAAATCGCCGTCCTGCGATCGCGCGGCGTTAGCGATGTAAAGGTCCTTTGCGAAATCTGGAGTCGCAGCAGGCGCTGCTACAGCGCTGGCAATCGCAAACGGCGATTGATCCATCATTTTCGAGTAGCGATCGAAGTTGTACTGCGGCGGAAGAACATCTGCGGCCTGGCTGTAGATTGCGCCGCCTATCGCCATGATCGTTGCAAGCGTGATAAAATATTTCATAACTCAGTTCTCAATTGTTACTTTCCCTTTTGCCCCGGCGCAAACCAGCGGGCGATCTTAAACTTGCCTCGCATCATTGTGGGATCGTTGCCATCGATCGCGAGATTAACATTTTCGAAAACCACGAATTCCTGCGGCCGTTGCACGTCGTAAAGAAAATGGACCAAAGGCGGCCACGGGCTTTTGGTTTCGATTGAAGCGAAAACGGTCTGATGATTCGGAGTGGTCTCGCCTGTTCCGATCGCAGGATTTTCTACCAGGATATTGTATTTATTGGCGACTTCCTTGACTTGATCAAGCAACGCGGAGGCTTCCGATGGATCTTTGAGCGTCGGCTGATGCTGCCGCATCCACTCGTCGCGCTTCGTCCAGGTGTCGCGCTCGTTAACGTAAACAGCTTGCTCGGCCAGCTTACTTCTCCGGGCGCCAAACTCCTTTTGTGCACTGGCGACTGCGCCCCAGAGCGAACTCAGAATCCAAAGATTGAGCAGCACAGCAACCGTCCCTGCGACAATCCACGAGAGGACACGCTCACGCGCGTTCATTCGTTGATACCAAGCCGGCATCATTTCGGTTTTCCCTCCAGGCGAAATTGCGCGTGATTGTTAGGCAAAATCCTCGGCGCAGCCATATCAAATTGAAACGTTCGCAACTCCGGGTTCTTCTTGATCTTGTCGATGAACTCGTAGGCAAGCGCAGCCGTGTTTGCCTCGCCGTCTACGGAAATCTGACGCGCCGACTGATTATATGAAGTGATTCGTACGTCGGCAGAAGGCAGACTTTCAAACAAATGCTGCAGAATTTCGACCGGGTAATAATGCGGATCGATCGCCGGTGCGAGCGCTTTCCATTTTGCTTCGGTCGCACGTACGAACTCCGTCCCTGGCGCGTCTCGCGCAATGCGACGATCGAGCCGCCCCAACTGAAACCGCAGCAGCCCCAGATAAACAAACAACAGAAACAGGATCCCCAGGTAAGCGCCCCCTATCCAGAGAAGCCGCTTTCGCCATTCCAGTTGCCGCGTCAGTTGCACGCGGCGGCGGCGCCAGCTTTCGGGCAAAAGATTTAGTTTGACCGATGCCGGCGGCAGTTCGATTCCGACGATCTCGGTGGGGCTGGTCAGAATTCCCTCGACCGTCTCGCGCAGTTCGTAGCAAGTCTCGTCCAGAAAAACATGTGGATAGGACGAGTCTATGCCTTGCAGTTCGGCGCTCATTCGCAGTTGCGGCAGTTCCAGTTGGAGGTGATCGCCGTTACGTTCGATCGACCGCGCAAGACTGAGTTTGCCATTCTCGGTCATGGCATAAACGAGCATCTCGCCTTCGGGATAAATTAGAAGAGCATTGCCCTTGGGCGCGTATGTGCTGGCGCGCTGCGCAGCATACACAGTGATCTGCCGAGGAATGTAACCGCTGTCCAGAAGTGGCGAAGCCATCTCCGCAAGTTGCTCGTTTCTGATCGCAATCGCAGACACGACGCTTTCACTTTCGGTTTGTTCGATCAGCTCAAAATCGCTAGTTACTTCGTCGGCTGGAAATGGCAGCAACTTTTCGATCTGAAGACGAATCATTTCCGGAAACTCCGCTGGATCGACGCTCGGCAGACGGAACCTCTGTGCGATTACAGCCGAGATAGGCAAGCCGAGGACAAACTCGTCGCTGGCAGTGAGTAGTGGCACTGCTTCTTCCAAGGTTTGCAGTTTGCGGACCGTCCACGAATCGTTGTGCTCAGTCTTTGCCGCAGGCGTTTCGCCCTCACCTCCATTGTTGTGCGAACGTTTGCGGTCAGGCGGCGATGTCAGCCGCGCGGCCGAGCGAACAAGATTCCAGCCGTTGGAAGTTGGAATGATGAAAATGGATGGCATTCCGGTCTGGATCTTAAAGCTCCTTCCAACTGAACACTTGAGGACGACCAACGCCTGCTTGCTGCTTGAGCACGACCATCTCCACCGATCGCTCAACGTCACCCGATTTTCCGACGCTCACGATACGAAATACGGGGTTCGGGCTTTTGAATACGATTAGACTTTGAATTCCATTAACCTGCGGTGTTGCCCCAGTCTTGTCTGGCACAGGCACAGGCGCAGTTCCGGCGGCTCCGATGCCCAGGAGTGAAAAAGCCATTCCCTGGTCCATCTGAGGATCGTCGGCTGTTCCATCCAGTGCATCCGGCCCACGCCGTGCCTGAAGGAAGCGATCAACAAAATCATCTGGAATTCCAAACGCACGTAACACATCACGCGAAGCGTACGCGGCATCGATCTGCTGACAGCCACCAATGATGGTGGTGAAATCTTCATCCCAACCGGGATGTGAAGTGTACTCAGCCCATCCAAAAATGTTTTTGAGTTCGTCGACGGAAGTGAGCGGCGTGTGTGCTGGCCGATAGTCGTCAGTCTCCTCCGGCGCATTCAAGCGACGCAGACCTTTGGTTGGCGTTATCCAGTCGAGCAGAGAATCCATCATCACGTCGAGATCGTTTAGGTCTACACCCTTTATGTTGAGATACTGTCGCAGCGACGCTACGAGCGCCGGGTTCTCTACTCCGCCGGGCGCCAGCAAGTTCAAATTGAAACGACCACATTCGCCACTCATCTCAACATCGTAACTGTCGTTGCCCATCTTCTTATGCAGGTTTTCCGAAGCAGGTTTGATCGTGGGATTCAACGCAACCTCTGCGCCGGAGGAGGCCATTGCTTCAGCCGACAATACACGGTTTGCCGTAGCAGAAACCGTCAGGCGAGAATTAATATTCAGTGCCCATGCAAACACCACGCCGGCAAGCAAAAATAGCGCCCAAAGCGACAAGAGCAGTGCAGCGCCTGAATCTCGTTTGCGGCTTCGTGAAAGTTTTACCATAAGATTCTTCGGTCGGCTAGTATGGTGTTCGCCTCAGCGGAATGACTGCTTCCCAAGGATCGGTTGCATCCGGACGACCGACGCTAACTTTGACGAGCGAAGGCAGCCGGTTTCCTCCAGGCCACCGCGGCAACCAGGTGTTGGCATTCGGATCAAAGTAGCTGATTTCAAGGCTGCCCACATTTTTAATCAACGGCACCCAGCTTTCGTTTTTTTCCCCGACATCGGAGTCATCCTGCGGCTTACGCAAAATGCCCAAATCGAGCCGATCGTCGTTAGGTTGCAAACGCAACACAGCCGTAAACTCGCCGGCCGCATACCGCGTAAGTAGCCCGGGGCCTGCGCCGCAATTCCATTTTATTTCATCGCGCTCGCGGTCATTTAGTTTGAATGGCTCGCCAACCATTTTTGCTCGAAGCGGGCTCAAGCTTTGCCATTGAGTTGTAAGCAAATCACGAAGACCGTCATACTGCGCGTCTGCGGCCGCTGTTTCGGACGAGAACCGCACCGCAGTCAGGTTTGTTTGCACGAAACGAAAAATTGCCACCGACATCATTCCGAGGATCGCCACAGCCAGCATGATCTCGAGCAAGGTGAAACCGTAGTGGCCACCGCGCACCACACTTATAGAGTCAAATCGCCGTTTCATTGACTTACCCAGACCGATACACATAAAACTGAATCTGTTTCGATTGCGGAATACCGGCGTGCTGCCAGCGTGCAGTCAAGGTGACGAGATTGATTCCGTTGATAACCGTATTGTCAGGCTCAGTCAAAGGTGCGGTAGCGGTTTTCTGGGTCAAAATCACCTTCCCATAATTGGTTCCGATTTTGAATTCCTTCTCTGCCTCAGGCACCACCGACGCAGCCTGAACTTCGGCCATACGATCGGATAGGATCTGCCGCACAACGTTTTCTTCCGCGCTGATCGAGCTTGCATTGATGCAATTTTCTACCGCACGTCCCAGCGCGATTACCCCAAGAGCAAAAATCGCTACGCCGAGCAATACTTCGTACAGAGCAAACGCGTATTTCGATCTTGAGCGTCTTCGCACAGGTCTTGCAGGCATGATTGGAATATTGGAGTGCTGGGGGGCTGGAGTGTTGAAAATTTCATTACCCCATTTCTCTATTGCTCCATCATTCCATTGGGGGTCACCTTGCCGCATATTGCGTAAGTTCCGGCTGCGCTGTGAGCGGCGAGTAATCCGCCGTCCACGTGCCGGCGGGACCTCTGAATTGGACTCTCGCCGGTTCGCAAGTGCCCGATGGCCAGAATATCCATTCGGCGGGAGGGTTCCCTGTCAATGCTGCCGGCAGCGATACCCTAATCCAGCTTCCCTTGGGGAGGCGAAACACCGACGTGGCTTTCTCTTCCTCGTCTTTTGTAAAAACTTCCGGGCGTAACAAAACACTGCTTTTGCCCCAAGCAATCAGATACGCGCGACGTTCGGTCATACTTCGCTCCTGCGCCTGGCGCACAAGCTGGTTGAAGCCGTCGAGAGATTGCTTCAACCGCCTGTTAGCGATCACCCCACTCAAACTAGGCACCGCGAGCATGAGCAGCAGCAGTAATATAAAAATACTGAGGGCAATCTCGATTAGCGTAAATGCTCGGAGCCGTTGCACCGCCGAAGTTACTCGATAGACGCAAAATCACAACCGGTGGTGGTACGGCTTAGCCACTGGGCGCCCGACCGTGGACTGCGGTAAAAGCAATCGTCTGGGTCCACCAGTTGGAGTCGGAGCAGTACGCGAGAAAGCGATCGACTAGCGCCTCATCGAGTTTACCAGAGTCTATCAAGTCGCCGCGCAATTCAGTAACCGTTTCAATCCAGTAGTCTGCCCACAACGAGCCCCCGTTATAAATCGCGGTTTCCGCTGTGCCGCTGATTTTAGTTAAGCCATGCGAAGCCAGCCGAGGCGCGAGTGTCCGCCCGATGTGGTAATCGATTCCTCGCTCACGAGACCAGGCAAGCCAGCCGTCCCAGAATGCGCGCACCTCTTGAGGTTCAGTAATGCTAGTCGGAAAGAAGTCGGGTTCGATCAAAAGAAGCGCGCCACCTTCTCTCAGGCTTGCAATCATGTTAGCGATTGCCGTTTCCGGATCGGCAATGTGATGAAGGACAGCGCGCGCTGTGACTAAATCAAACGCTCCGCGCTCTACTGGGCCGGCAAGAATGTCGGCCTGACGCAATTCGAGATTCTGCATGCGAACGTCGATCAGCGATAAATCCAGATCGACAGCTACCGCTGTGCCGCCGGGACTCACACGTTCGGCGAGCCACGCAGAAATCGATCCATTGCCACAACCCACTTCAAGTGTGCGCGCCCCTGGTCTTACAACTTCCAGCGCATCGATGTATCGGCGATGCATCGGATCCAACAGTTCCGACATCAATTCGAGTCGCGCCCCTTCGCCTTTCAAATGATGACCAAGCACATACTTCGGCATGCCACGATGATTGTAAATTACTTGCAGAAAGCGGCAAAGTGGGTGCGCAACCAGCCGCTAAAAAAAAGCAATCCATCAACAGCAGTTGTCTTGTCGCTGTGCTACGCTTTGATCGCAAATGAAGCTGGCTTTGCGCATCGGCGTTCTCGCAGCAGCGGCGTTCGTAGCGTCGATGCTAGTTTGGCAGGCAGTT
>DASXOI010000131.1:0-2148 GCA_036494375.1 Candidatus Udaeobacter sp. | reverse complement strand
CGAACTCATCGGCGAATTGAACATCGGCCACGCTTATGTTGGCGGCGGCGAACGGCCGGACACGCCGCGGATCAAACTCGGCCTGCTTGGCGCTGAACTTTCCCGGGATCCTGCCACGCGCGCGTATCGGATTGACCGCATCTTGCCCGGCGAAAACTGGGACAAGAAAACGCGCTCACCCCTCACCGACATTGGTGTGAACGTGAAACCCGGCGATTACATTCTGGCAATCAACAACACACCAGTCGCAAGTTTGCCGAACCTTTACGACGCGCTCATCGGCACCGCTGGCAAGCAAGTAGTCGTGCGCGTGAATTCCAAACCGACTGACGCCGGCGCGCGTGATGTCACCGTTGTGCCCACCGATGACGAAGGGCCACTTTATTACATCGATTGGGTGCAAAAGAACATTGATTACGTGACCAAGAAAACAGGCGGAGAGGTTGGTTACATTCACATCCCCGACATGGGCCAGCCGGGCCTTAACGAGTTCACGAAACTTTACTTTCCACAAATCCGGAAACACGCGCTCATTGTTGATGTTCGCGGTAACGGCGGCGGCTTTGTATCGCCGCTTGTGATCGAGCGATTGCGGCGCGCACTGGTGATGATTGGCATCGCGCGCAACGGCATGCCACAAACCGACCCGCCACAAACGTTCACCGGTCCGATGGTAACTTTGATCAACGAATTCTCAGCGTCCGATGGCGACATTTTCCCTTATCGCTTTAAATCGCTTGGACTCGGCAAACTCATCGGCAAACGCACCTGGGGCGGTACTACCGGCATTCGCGAATCGCTGCCACTTGTTGACGGCGGACAATTCTTCAAACCGGAGTTCGCGCTTTATTCCAAAGACGGTAAACAATGGATCGTCGAAGGACACGGAGTCGATCCTGATATCGTGGTCGATAATGATCCGGGCAAAGAATTCAAAGGCGAAGATCAACAACTCGATCGCGCCATTCAAGAATTACAGGACGAGCTGAAGACAAAACGCTTCGATTTTCCATCGCCACCGCCCTGGCCAGACCGAAATCCTGCCGGCGGTACGTAGGAAGTGCGGATTGGAATAGTCGTCCGGAGTCGGGGAGCGCGGGCGCCTCGCCCGCTGTGTCACGCGCCTCGCGGGACACGTCTTCGCCGCTTTTTCGGCGGGGGCGCCGAAAAGTGCGGCGAGGCGCCCGCGCTCCCAGATACCGAGAACGGAGCCACGTAAAGACGCCCATCCCCCAGCTGAGGCGCGAAACTCTAGAGAAGGGGTTTGCCGCATTTCAACGGTGAATCTACAAACAGAAAGGATTGCGAAGCGGTCGTTTAAGAAGCGCTGCGATCAGCCGCATGGAACGAGCTTTTACAAATAGAGCAGAAGCTGGCCGGCTACTGGCGGAGAAGCTTGAAAACTACGCTGAGCGCGACGTAATAGTGCTCGGTCTGCCGCGCGGCGGCGTGCCTGTTGCTTATGAAGTGGCGAAGCGCCTGCGCGCGCCACTCGACGTTTTTATCGTGCGCAAACTCGGCGTGCCTGGATTTGAAGAACTGGCTGCTGGAGCGATCGCATCTGGCGGACTGCGCGTATTGAACCAGGATGTTGTGCGCGCAATACCATACGCAACCGAGGCGATTGAAGCAGTGACGGCAAAAGAAACAGCCGAACTTGAAAGGCGCGAACAAATTTATCGTGAAGGACGCAGCGCGCCGGAGTTACGCGACAAGATCGTGATCCTGGTCGATGACGGATTGGCTACTGGCGCGACCATGCGCGCAGCGGTGATGGCGCTGCGGCAGCGGGGGGCGGCGAAAATCGTCGTGGCAGTACCGGTCGGACCGCCAGACACCTGCCAGGAGATTGCGCAGGAAGCGGATGAAACCATATGTCTAAGCACGCCGCCATTCTTTCAAGCTGTTGGCCAGTATTATGACGACTTTTCCCAGACTAGCGACGACGACGTGCGGGATCTGCTTGCGCGAGCCGCAAAGGATACGGCCATCGGAGGTGAACAGGAACAACAATAGGATAGACGACTAACGGCATGTGCTGTCATTCTGAGCGGAGCGAAGAATCTCATGTTATTCTTCTGGCACGCTCGCTCAGAGACAGAAGTCCGAGATGTTTCGCTCCGCTCAACATGACAGACAGCGGAAATC
>DASXOI010000130.1:0-13229 GCA_036494375.1 Candidatus Udaeobacter sp. | reverse complement strand
TTGATCGATCCAGAGCGTGAGATCGAAAGCAGCGCGATAAAGATCGTGCTCCTGGAAGGTTTCGCCGGAGGCAACTGTATTGTCGACGTCGGACTCTTCCTCTTCGACAGCGGTTTCATCCAGAAGCGCGTCCACCTCCGCGCTCCAGTCTTTTTCATCAAGCAACTGTGTCCAACCCATTTCGCGCGCGATAATTTCGTCGCGGCGCGGATCATCCAGATATGTTTCCAGCAACTGCATGTACTTTTCGGTCTTCCCATCTTGTTGCTGAAGAAAACGCTCCCAGTCGTATTCGTCCCACATGCGTTCAGGCTCGCCCCAGTTGCCGGCCATGCAGAACTAAACGCGAGCTTCTCTGTCCGCGCAAAACCTTTTCGCGGCGACTCTTTGGCATCAACCCTCGAATTCCGTTATTTGCATCGGGCTCTGTGATTGGTAGATTCGGCTTCGTGAACAAAGGTGCCGCCTGGTTTGGGATGCTTGCTTTGGTAATGGGGTGGCTGCTTTCCGCTTGTGCCTCGTCACGCCAGGAAGGTGTCGTCACAGAATATGCACCAAGCGAACCACCGATGACAAGTACCGCGGCCCACTTCGCACGTCCGTCATATGCTCCCGAAGGTGACACGGGAATGAGCTCTGGGCACTCGGGATTCTGAATTGGGGCGTCTATCGTTGAGACTTTAGGTGCGGTCTCTGACTGCCGTCTATTGCGACTGGTTGCACCGGAGATGTCCCCCACATAGATTCGTGTCAGTGATTAAACAAGCCGCAACGACAGGCGTTCTGCTCTTGCTAATTGCGTTTTTGCTCCCGGCCTGCACGTCATCAACCGGTGAAACATTCTCCGAGCCGTCCTCCTCGCAATCTGGCGCAGCCGTCCCCGGAGAAAAAATGTCGGATGACCAACGTTACGCTCCGGGACCGATGGGATCCGGCAACGTGAAGTGGTGACAGCGACGTTGAACCGTTAAGCCGTAGACACTTTGAAGCGGGAGGAAGAATCGCGGCTTGATCCCTTTTAATCCTTCAACGCTCGACGGAATCTACGTTCACGAAGTGCACCAGCGCTTCATGGACACCGGCGCCATGGTTCTTCTGTGCGATGTAACCCCCAGCGTTGCTCACTGCGTTTTGCACTTCCGGAATAGCATTGGCCGGGCACGACGGCATCGCTGCAAATGTTCCGTCCAGCATCGACACATCATTGTGATGATCGCCCGCCGCGAAAATGTTTTCGCGCGCGACATCCAGCAAACGCGCCAACTCAGCCAGCGTCGCGCCTTTGTGGTAATCAGCGTGACAGAAACGCAGATAAACCCCATTGCGCTGGTAATCCAACTTCGGATGGCCCGCGCGGGCTCGCCGAATAAAATCCGTAATCCGCTCCATCTCTTCCTCGCTCTCGGCGGCGAGCCCTTCAAGACCTTCGGAGTTATAGAGCAGGCGCGCTTTCGTTTGACTCGTGACGAAATCGACGAATTCAGCCAGGACCGAACCAGCAGACGAAAACAAGTCGGCATGATCGCGCGCGCATCGCTGGTTCCAATCGCCGAACGCTTCCCATTCGTCGCCGTTTTGCGCCGGACGAAAAACGTCGCGTTCGGTCGTGAGAATGAAATCCGGGCGAATTGGTAGCGCGAATTCGGCGAGACCTTTTTCGAGCAGATCAACCGAGCGCCCGGTGTTAATAGCCCAGATCGCCCCAGCGTTCTGCAGATCGCGAATCAACTCCATACATTGCGAGTTGAACACCGGTTCGGTCGCACGGGAAACAAGCGTCCCATCAAAATCGATACTGAGCAGCCGAATTGGTGAACGCATTCGAACCAATTTAAGAATTGATTTCGCAGAAGCAATTCACGACGGTTTGGTAGGGCGCGACCGCCAGAAGGAGTTGGAGGAGGAGCACGAGCAAGCGTAAGGTTTAGAGGAAGAGTTTGAAATGAAATCGGCTTACGAACTCGCAATGGAACGGCTTCAAAAGACGTCGCCATCGCTCTCCCTCACCGAGGAACAGAAGAAAACACTCGGTGAAATCGATTCCAAATACCGAGCGAAGCTTGCCGAGAAAGAGCTTTTCCTAAGAGATCAGATTCGAAAAGCACAGACTGAGGGCAAGGTTGACGAGATTGATTCCTTGGAGAAGCAACTCGCCTCAGATGTTCGCCGGTTAGGCGAGGAGTGCGACGCAGCCAAAGAGAAACTCCGCAACGATTTCGCGCGGCAGTAGTTTGGCCATCCAGCACCTGAAGCACGGGCGTTCCTTCTTTAAGGATGTCCGAGCCATTGGCAGATCTGTGGCGGCACTACATGTGCCGTGGTGATTTCGAAGCAGCCTGGTGCATCAGTGATCGCGCCTTACATAACCGCGATCGTTTTGTGCGCTCTAGTGGTGAGGTGGAATCCACTTGGTGCGGAGAACCACTGGATGGAAAACGCGTGCTGGTCCGCTGCTGCTACGGGCTCGGCGACACGTTGCAGTTCGTCCGTTACGTGCCATTACTTCGACGCGTTGCGCGCCAGGTTACGTTGCACGCGCAAGCCTCCGTCGCGCGCGTGCTCGATCATGTTCAAGGAATTGACAACGTTGTGACACGGTACAACAACGTTCCACCTGAAAGTTATGATATCACCATTGAGTTGAGTGAGTTGCCGCACGTGTTCCGGACGAGCATGCACACGATCCCAATTCAAGTGCCCTACATACACATCATCCCCCGCAGTTTTCCGGCGACGAGTGATATCAACGTGGGGCTCATGTGGCAGGGCAGCGACTGGGATCCCCGACGGTCTGTGCCGCTGCCATTATTCGCCGGATTCGAGCGTATCGCGGGGCTCACGCTTCACATTGTGCAGCGCGGTCGCGCGTTAATGGAGCGGCCAACCGATTTTGGATTTAACTCAGGAGACGACGATCTATATGAAGCGGCGCGAACAATCGCCGCACTCGATATAATGGTCACAATCGACAGTATGCCAGTGCATCTCGCCGGCGCGCTGAATGTTCCGACGTGGGTCTTATTGCATTCTCATTGTGATTGGCGGTGGATGGAAAATCGAACCGACTCGCCGTGGTATCCCGGAATGCGTCTGTTTCGTCAGAAAAGCCCAGGTGATTGGCCGCCCGTAATTGCAGCCGTAAAACGGGAATTAGAACGCGCGGCGCGCTCGCGAGCAAAACCAGTTTCAGTCGCTGCTTAGAGACGGTTCAGCTACTTCCGTCCGCGCGCTTTGGTTGCGGTCGCGACGCTTCGGTAAATCAGGATCCAGAAAGCCCAGCATGTGCGCGTGCTTGATCGTGCGCACACCTTCCTGCTTCTGCAGATGCTCGATGCTCCGGCGGAATTTTTCCATCTTGGTCCAGTGAACCTTTGGACGGAAATGATGTTCGGCGTGATAGCCGTTATAGAAAAACAACCGGTTATAAATTTTTCCGTAACTGCTCACGCCCCACGCAATCGGCTTGCCCGGATTCGCGCCATAGTGGCGGTAGTAGCCGTTCAAGTAACTAAAACAATGGCCCAAATACCAAAACGGCAGGAAATACACAACGAATCGCCAGTTAATGAAGTGAATCGGAATCGTAGGCACTATGACCGCCATCACGAAAAGCGTGGTGGCGAATGCCGTCAGCTCAACGTTGCCCCAAAATTCATCGCCGTTTTTCCGTTTCCGCAGGTCCTTGCGAATGGTGCCGACGTCGTCGCGAAAAAAACTCAGAAAAACATAGCTCCAGGGATTTTCGGCCTCGCCATCATGGCCGTGTCTGTAGATCGATAACCAATCGATCGTGTCACCTTGTTCATCCTGCCGGTCAGAGTTTCCTTTGTGATGCTGCATGTGCACGGCGTCGTACATGGTCTGCGAAAAACAGCAGGCGATCGATTGCGTGACCCCAAACAGGCGATTGAAAAGTTGCAATCTGAAAAACGGGTTATGAATGAAGTTGTGCCCCACCCCGTTGATGTTCGCATTGACCATCAGCGAGTAAACGAACCCGAGAATCAGCATCACCCACAGCGGCGCATGCGGAAATAGAAAGTACAGCCCGAAAAGGTAAGCGAGATGGAAAAGCCCCGCCGCGGCTGGAATGGCATCCCAGCGCGTGTGCACAAAGACCTTTGAATTCGTGGTCGGGCGTTCTATTCGGATCGCGTCAGCGCTCATCGGAAACGACTTCATTTTCAGGGCGATCGGCGAAACAGGCAACGGTTAAGTTCGACTTTTGTCTCGCAAGCCGCACATGATTTCAATGAGACTCTGCTTATGACAAAAATAGCTCTACGCACAAATCGTATTCACTGTGTGCTTTTCGTTTCACTGCTGGTTGGCTCTTTCGGTTTGTGGCCAATGGCGCATGCGGTCAGCCCACCGCCCGACGGCGGCTATCAGGGGAATAACACCGCCGAGGGCCAAGACGCGCTCTTCAGCCTGGGCACTGGCACTGTGAACACGGCCATCGGCTTTAATGCCCTCTACCGCAACAGGCAGGGCGGAGCCAACACAGCCATCGGTGCCAACGCCCTCTTTAATAACACAGCCAGCCAAAACACGGCTACTGGTGCCAACGCGCTCTTGTACAACACAACCGGACGCGAAAATACGGCCAACGGTAACTTTGCCCTCACAAGCAACACAATAGGAGTTTTCAATACCGCCACTGGTTCTTCAGCGCTCTCTAGCAATCAAACCGGCGACTACAACACGGCCAATGGTGCTCACGCGCTTCTTGCGAACTCGACCGGCTCCAACAACACGGCAACCGGTTTTGAAGCGCTGAAGGATAGTAAAACCGGCCAACGAAACACGGCCGATGGAGCATCCGCGCTCTTTGTCAATGACAGTGGCTCCGAGAACTCGGCTACCGGTTACGCAGCGCTGCATGCCAACTTCAGCGGGTCCAACAACACGGCCACCGGTGCGGAGGCGCTCCATGCCAACTTGGCCGGGTCCAACAATACGGCCGATGGCCATGGGGCGCTTCATAACAACTTCTCGGGAGGAAATAACACGGCCGCGGGTAGTGGGGCGCTTCGTAACAGTTTATCGGGCGCCGACAACACAGCCATCGGTTTCCAAGCGCTCGTAAACAATGTTCATGGCAGCTCCAACATCGCGCTGGGTAGAGGTGCAGGTAGCGCCATCAGCACGGCCAGTAATGTTATTTGCATCGGAGTCGCTGGGGAAAACCTGGGTAACAGTTGCTACATCGGCCATATCTTTAACCAATCATCCCCTTCGGGAGTAGCAGTTTTCGTCAATTCAGCCGGTAAACTCGGGGCGGCGACTTCTTCGGCCCGTTTTAAAGAAGATATCAAGCCGATGGGCAAAGACAGTGAAGTGCTCCTGGCGCTGAAACCAGTGAGCTTTCGGTACAGGAAAGAGATCGATCCCGCGGGAATATCGCAGTTCGGGCTGGTAGCTGAAGAGGTAGAAAAGGTGAATCCCGATCTGATCGTGCGCGATGAGGAGGGAAAACCGTATAGTGTTCGCTACGACCAAGTGAATGCGATGTTGCTCAATGAGTTTCTCAAAGAGCACAGCACGATGCAAGAGCTTAGGAAGGAGGTTGCAGCGCTCACTTCGCGCCTCGAGGAGCAGGATTCGAGGATGGAGAAACTCAGCTCCCGACTGGAAATGAGCCGCTCTACGCCGCAGATGGTCGCTAACCGTCGGTAATGTGCGCAATCAAAACACTTGCCGCGCTTCCTCGCCTCCGCCAGAACCCGTGGGTTTCCTGTTGCGCGCGTCAAATCGGGATTTGCTAATTTTGATCGTGTCCGCCTATTGTAGCGCCCTGCGATGTTCGCGCTTCAACCTGAATTAAAAGTCTTCACCGGGTCCGCAAACCGCGATTTGGCCGAGCGAATTTGCAAGTACATCGGCGTGCCGCTGGGACAGGCGACGATCAGCTCGTTTCCAGATGAGGAGACGTACGTCAGGATCGAGGAGAACATCCGCGGGCACGATGTGTTCATCGTCCAGCCGACTTCACCACCCACCAATCAGCATTTGATGGAATTACTGATCATGGTAGACGCGGCGCGACGTGCAAGCGCCGACCGGATCACAGCTGTCATTCCATTTTTTGGATACGCGCGCCAGGACCGCAAGGATCAACCCCGCGTGCCGATCACGGCGAAGCTCGTCGCGAATTTGCTGTGCGCGGCAGGGGTGAATCGCGTGCTCACGATGGATCTGCACGCGCAACAGGTGCAGGGCTTTTTCGACATCCCGGTGGATCACCTCTATTCGGCGCCCGTGTTGATCAAGTACTTGCGCAGGAGAATGACCGACAAAACAACTGTCGTTTCTCCCGATCTCGGCGGATTGAAAATGGCTTCGGCCTACGCAGAAGCACTCGGCGCCAACCTGGCGATCGTGGCGAAAGAGCGCAAAAGCGCCACTGAGACTGAAGCGCTTTACCTGATCGGCGATGTAGAGCATAGCGATGTGCTGCTGGTTGATGATCTCACTGAGACGGGGGGCACCCTTACCTCCGCCGCCGCGATAGTAAAAAAGCACGGCGCACGCAACATTTACGCTGGTGTGGCGCATGCGGTCCTGGTGGACGTGGCCATTCCGCGGTTGCAAAAATCCGAAATTACGGAATTAGTAACGACCAACAGCACGCCGGTGCGCACTGTGGAAGGCTTTACGGTCACGGTGCTCTGTGTCTCCGAGCTTCTCGGGGAAGGCATCAAACGAATTCACAACGACGAATCGGTGTCGTCGCTGTTCAACATCGAGAACGAAAAAAATGGCAAAACAAGTTAAGCTTAAAGCAGAACCCCGCCCAACGGTGGGACGCTCCGCTGTTCGCAAACTCAGAGCGCGCGGATTCATCCCGGCTGTCATCTACGGAGGCAACGACAAGCCGCAGCCACTGCAAGTCTCCACGCGGGACATCAACGCAATGATGAGTCAGGCCTCAGGAGAAAATGTTCTGGTCGAACTCGAAATTGGCGACGACGGACAAAGCCGCACAGCGCTTGTGCAGGAAGTACAACACACGCCTGTCGGTGGCGAGATCCGTCATGTGGATTTTCACGCGATCTCCATGGACCAGATGATCGAGGCTGAGGTGCCACTCGAACCCGTGGGCACAGCTGTTGGTGTTAAGACTTTTGGCGGATTGCTTGAGCAAAGCTTGCGCGCATTAGCGATTGAATGTCTGCCGGCTGACTTGCCGGATCGGATCACTGTGGACGTTTCGCACATGAATATCGGCGATGCCATTCACGTCCGCGATATTCAACTTCCACAGGGTGTAACGCCAAAGGTGCAGGTCGATTTAACAGCCTTCTCCGTTGTGGCGCCTGTTGTTGAGGAACAACCAGTCGCTGCGGAGGCCGAAGCTGCCGCCGCCGGACCGGAAGTGATCACCGAGAAAAAACAAGAAGGCGAAGCTGCTGCTCCTGCTGCGGCCGGCAAAGAAAAAGCTCCAAAAGAGAAAGAAAAGAAGTAACTGTCGTCATCCCGAGTGGAGCCCGCGTGCGCGGGAAAAGTCGAGGGATCCCGCAGCCAAACCTTAAGGTAATTCCTCTGGATTCTTCGCCTTCGTTTCGCTGCGCTCCACTCCGCTCAGAATGACGGCGGCACGATACCAGTGGAAGAGACAGATCCGCCAATCCGGCTCATTGCCGGTCTCGGAAATCCAGGCTCGCAGTACGCGGCGACCCGGCACAACATCGGATTTATCGTCGTCGACCAGCTGGCGGCGCAGTTTGGATCGGCGTGGGAAAAATCGGTCCCGCACGCGCGGGAGGATGCACTCTCGGCGAAATGTGGAGCTGTGCTTCTGGTCAAGCCTTTGAGCTTTATGAATCGCAGCGGGTATCCACTGCTCGCCATTGCGCAGTTCTACAAAATCGAGCCGCAGGAAATTCTCGTCGTCCTGGACGATTTTTCATTGGCGCTGGGCCGCCTTCGACTGCGCGCGCGGGGTGGACCAGGCGGCCATAACGGCCTTGAGTCAGTCATCGTTCAATTTGGAACGGAAGAGATCCCACGTTTACGCATCGGAATCGGGGCCGCGCCACGGGAGGGATCAATCGATTACGTACTGAGTCGCTTCTTCGATGAGGAGAAGCCAATCGTGCGATCCACCATCGATCGCGCAGTGGAAGCCTTGAAATGCGCAATTGACAACGGTCTCGTTTCAGCCATGAACACCTTTAACAAATCCGAATAAATATGAATCGTCGTTACGAAGCTCTGCTGGTGCTAAACACCCAGGCCAAAGATGAAAACGTGAAAGAAATGATCGACCGCTTGGAATCCGAGTTTGAAAAGGAAGGCGCCAAGGTCGAGCAGGTCCAAAAGATGGACAAGCGCCACTTCTCCTACATGGCTGGGTCGCTGGATTCCGGTTATTACGTGAACTTTATCTTGAACACTGATCCGGGATCGATCGTGCGCCTACGGACCAAATTTAAACTCGATCCTGACGTTTACCGGCAGCATTACCAGCGGCTCGAGGAGAATAAGGAGAAAGCGCCAAAAAAAGTGGCTAAATCGAAATGATTTCGCTATAAGCGCGACATGGCGAACCTCAACAAAGTTCTTTTGCTCGGAAATGTCACGCGTGATCCCGAAGTGCGTTATACGCCCAAAGGCAGCGCAGTTTGTGATCTCGGCGTCGCGGTAAATCGCTCTTACACCACTGACAGCGGCGAAAAGCGCGAGGAAGTCACGTTCGTCGACGTCACGCTTTGGGGACGAACAGCAGAGGTTGCCAGCGAGTACCTGAAAAAAGGCAGACCGGTTTTCGTCGAAGGGCGGCTGCAAATGGACACGTGGGATGACAAGCAGACCGGGCAGAAGCGAACGCGCCTGCGAGTTGTGGCCGATAATATGCAACTGCTCGGAGGTCGCCCTCAAGGCGGGGGCGAAGCGCCCGCGGAAGGCCGACAAACCAGCGCACCGCCGAAAAAATCGGCGTCTTCCGAACCAGACGAAGACGAGATTCCGTTTTAGCGTTTTTTTGTAGACGCGACGCCCTCGTCGCGTTTTATCCGAAGCAACGCGGCGAGGGCGCCGCATCTACCAATGAACGCGACCGAAGCCTGCATCGCGCTCAACATGCTGCCGACGGTTGGGCCCGTGCGATTGCGTAAGTTGCTCGAAGTTTTTCAGGAGCCGCAACAAATCCTTGCCGCTAAGCGTACCGACCTTCGCAAAGTGGAAGGGATCGGAAATGAGGTCGCCGATCAAATCTCAAATTGGGAATCGACGATTGATCTTTCGGCTGAACTTCAACGGATCCGCGATTTCGGTGCGACCGTTATCACGCAACAATCGCCGTCGTATGCCCGGGCGCTTCGCGAGATCCATGCGCCACCGATTGTGCTCTATGTGTGGGGAGAACTCCTGGACCGCGATCATCACGCTATCGGTGTTATCGGCGCGCGGCGCACAACTCATTACGGCACGGAATCAGCCAAGAAGCTCGCCTACCAACTTGCTTACGCGGGCCTCACCGTGATTAGCGGATTGGCACGCGGCATTGATACGGCTGCTCACCAGGGTGCACTTGCAGCGAAAGGCCGCACCATCGCGGTGATTGGCTCCGGGTTAGCCAAACTTTATCCGCCGGAGAATGAGACGCTGGCGGAGAGAATCCGCAGCGGAAACGGCGCAATCGTTTCCGAGTTCTCGATGGATGTCGAACCAGATCGGCAAACATTTCCGATGCGCAACCGCATTATTTCCGGGTGGAGCCATGGTATTCTTGTCGTGGAGGCAGGATTGAATAGTGGTGCACTTATCACAGCAGCGCAGGCGCTGGAACAAGGCCGCGCAGTCTACGCCGTGCCCGGTCACATCAACGCGCCGAGCGCAATGGGATCGAACCGCCTGATTCAGCAGGGCGCAAAGCTGGTCATGGATGCATCGGACATTCTCGAAGACCTGGAAATCTTGTTGCCGGAGGCAAAACCATCTCCCGAAACTGCGGCCCGGCCGTTGCCGCCGCTTTCAGACGAGGAGCGCCGAGTCTATGAATCAATCCAAGCCACCGAGACCTCCATCGACGACATTGCGGCTCGGAGTGAATTGCCAAGCGCAGCCGTCTCATCTACACTTTTACAGCTAGAACTGAAACGTCTGGTCAAGCAATTGCCCGGAAAATACTTCGTTAAGCTGGGCTAACTTGAAGCGGCTCAAGGAACGACGGCTTGGGCAGCCGTCGCATAGGCGGGACGGCTGGGAAGCCGTCATTCCTTGGGCGCACTTGCAAAGCAAGCGTAAGTGAGTTCGATTGCTGCCCCATGTCCAAGTCCCTCATCATAACCGAGAAACCGTCGGTCGCCGGCGACATCGCCAAGGCGCTTGGCGGCTTCAAGAAAGGCAAGGACTACTTCGAGAACGAGCAATACCTGATCTCGTGGGCCGTCGGTCATCTCTTTGAGCTCGCTGTGCCTGCCTCCATGAAAGAACAGGATAAATGGGACATGACAAAGCTGCCCATTATGCCGCCGGAATTCGAGCTTCAGCCGGCGGACAAAATGGGTGGTCGAGTCAGCACGCTGCGAAAACTCATCAAAAGCAAAGAGGTTTCCGAGATCATCAACGCCTGCGACGCGGGCCGTGAGGGCGAGCTGATATTCCGCTACATCGTGCAACATGCCGGCACGAAGAAACCTATCAAGCGTCTCTGGTTGCAATCGATGACGTCAGAGGCCATCCGCAACGGGTTTGCCCGACTGCGTAGCGACGACGAGATGCAACCACTGGCCAGCGCGGCACG
The DNA here is from genome assembly GCA_036494375.1 of Candidatus Udaeobacter sp. Lineage (GTDB taxonomy): Bacteria > Verrucomicrobiota > Verrucomicrobiia > Chthoniobacterales > UBA10450 > Udaeobacter. The sequence continues at coordinate 2,479 of DASXOI010000130.1, read as the reverse complement.
AAGCCGCAACGAGGCAGATTGGTTGGTCGGCATTAACGCGACGCGCGCATTTACGCTGCGACTCAGTGGCGGACGCGGCAGCACTGTCACTTCGCTGGGCCGAGTACAAACGCCTACGCTGACTATTATCGTCGATCGCGAGAGCAAGATTAAGGAATTCAAGCCCCGCGAACTGAACGAGATCATCGGCACATTCCGCGCGACGACCGGCGAATATCCAGGGCGGTGGTTCGACGAAGCATTCAACAAAGAAGAGAGCGAGATCGAGAGAACCAGAAGACTGCTCACCCGGCTTCAATTGAATTTGCTGGAAGCCGAGCAACGGCTTGATCCCGCGAACGGGTCGCTCTGGGATGAACATCGCGCTGCGCCTCGATTATGGCATCGCGAAATCGGCGAAGCGATTCAGCGGAAGTGCACAGGTAAAGAAGGCGTCGTTGAGTTAGAGGAAAAAAAGCCCAGTTCCCAGATTGCGCCTCAGTTGTATGATCTTACGAGCTTGCAGCGCGAAGCAAACAATCGCTTCGGTTTCTCAGCCAAACGGACCTTGCAGATGGCGCAGGCGCTGTACGAAAGGCACAAGGCCATCACTTATCCGCGCACCGATTCGCGCGCGTTGCCTGAGGATTACATTCCGACGGTAAAATCGACGTTGGGCAAACTGAAAAATCCGTTTGCGCGCAAAGTTCTCGACAACAATTGGGTGAAGCCTAACAAGCGGATTTTTAATAACGCGAAAGTCGGCGACCATTTCGCAATTATTCCAACCGACACCGTCCCGCATTTACTCGATAACAACGAGCAGGCAATTTTCGACATGGTTACCAAGCGTTTTGTGGCCGTGTTCTTTCCACCTGCACAATACGAGAATACGACTCGGATCACGCGCGTTGAGGGCGAGCCTTTCAAAACAGAAGGAAAAATCATGGTCGCGGCCGGATGGCTCGAAGTCTATGGACGCGAAAATGCCGGTGACAAACCCGAAGAAAATCTGCCGGCTGTGCAGCAAGGCGAACGGGTCCAAACCGTTCGTATTGAAATCAACACGGAACAGACGAGGCCGCCTGCTCGTTACAACGAGGGCACGATCCTCAGCGCGATGGAATCGGCGGGCAAACTCGTGGAGGACGAAGAACTTCGTGACGCGATGAAGGAGAAAGGCCTCGGCACGCCAGCCACGCGCGCATCCATTATCGAGACACTGATTGCAGCTCATTATTTGATTCGGCAGGGAAAAGAACTTCAGCCCACGGCTAAGGCCATTCAGACGATTACCCTTCTCAAAAGCGCGGTGCCGGAATTGACCAGCCCTGAACTCACCGGCGAATGGGAATTTCGCCTGCGCGAGATCGAACATCGAAAACTCACGCGCGACGCGTTCATGCGCGACATTCGCGATTTGACGAAGGATATCGTGGGCAAAGCCAGGCATTTTCATCCTGACGAGCACATGCCTGACACTGAGCCGTTTGGCCAGTGCCCGAAGTGCGGTTCGCCGATCGTCGAGCGATTCAAAAGTTTCACCTGCACGAATCAGGAGTGCGATTTTACAATCTGGAAAACGATCGCCGGCAGATTGCTGAGCCGCGATGAGTTCGAGACGCTCGTCCGCGACAAACAGACCGAACCGTTGGGCGGCTTTCGCAGCAAGAAAGGCAAACGATTTCATGCCGCGCTCAAATTGACCGACGATTTCAAGGCAGAATTCGATTTCGGACCGAACGGAGAACAGAACGGCACAGCGCAGCCGGTGGATTTCTCACGCCAGGAATCATTGGGAACATGTCCGAAATGCGGCGGGCGCGTATTCGAATCCGGAATGACCTACGTGTGCGAAAATTCAGTCGGGCCTAACAAGACCTGCGACTTCCGATCAGGCAAAGTCATTCTGCAACGACCAATCGAGCGCGAACAGATGAATAAACTGCTCGCGAGCGGTAAAACGGATTTGCTTGAACGGTTCATTTCCCGCAAGGGCAGACCGTTCAAAGCGTTTCTCGTGTTGAACGATAAGAAAGATGTCGGCTTCGAATTCGAGAAGCGTGACCCGAAGGCAAAAAAAGAACAAAAACCCAAAGAGCCGGCCGCAAAGATTGATTTCACAGGAAAGGAACCGCTCGGCGAATGCCCAATATCCGGCGGAAAAGTTTTTGAAACCGACACGAGTTACATTTGCGAGCATTCACAGGCCGATCGAAAGGCTTGCAAATTCAAGCTCAGCAAGACGATCCTCGGCCGCGAGATTCCAAAAGAACAGGCGCAGAAGCTTCTCAGCACGGGAAAAACCGATCTCCTCGAACACTTCATCTCGAAACGCGGACGCCCATTCTCCGCCTATTTGAAACTCGAGGACGAAAAAGTCGGTTTCGAATTTCCGGAGAGAACGACAGCAGTCAGCGAATCCAAGTAGCCAAGTTAGCTGGTAGGCGCGCCGATCGCGCGAGGGCTGTGCCTGCTGACACGAATGGCTGGCACGCAA
>DASXOI010000129.1:0-1536 GCA_036494375.1 Candidatus Udaeobacter sp. | reverse complement strand
CATCTACGGCGAGCCCGAAATCCTTCGGTAGGTAAAGATTAAATTCCACGCTGGATACTATGGAAATGCCGCCCAACTAAACGCAACGGCAAAACCCATAGAACCTAACGAGAATAAGATGAGCTGCCGGGGCCAATCCCCGGCAGCTTCATTTACGCAAACACGCAATGCTGTAACCCCAAATGCATTCGGGGCTGTCTCAGCGGAAAATTCTGGAGAGCACACGCGGCTCGCGTGTTGGCTTGGAAAGCCCGGCCGCTCCTTCACCCGCGTTACGGCGGCGGCTCGCCGAAACGAACTTTTGTTACTGCGGCTATCAATGCTTGATGACAATTGTCGATTCCCCGTGGCCTAAATCCTGTGCGATTCACCATCGTCCACACGCAAGCCGCGTGCGCTCTTCACGGACTTAAGGATCGGAATAATCTCTATTTGAATTGGCTCTCCGGTAATTTGGATATCTACCTGGGACAATCGTGGTGGGGTCGAACATCAAAGCACGTCGTCAGACGTGGCAAATTGACGTTCAGCCAAACGAATCGCAAGCTACGCGTATGACTAACTCGAATATGTCGGTGCAACCATATCTGTTCTTTAACGGTCGTTGCGAAGAGGCGCTGGAATTTTACCGCAGCGCTGTTGGCGCGGAGGTGGAGATGCTCAGCCGTTTCAAGGACGCGCCCGAACCGGGCATGGCACAGCCCGGAATGGAAAATAAAGTGATGCACGCCAGCTTCCGCATCGGCGAAACACTCCTGATGGCTTCGGACGGTAGGTGCGACGGCCAACCGAGTTTCGAAGGTTTTTCGCTTTCAATTATTGTTCCGGACGAGCAAAAAGCCGAGAGCGTCTTCAACGCGCTTGCCGAGGGCGGGAAGGTTACAATGCCTCTTGAGAAGACATTTTGGGCGCCCAAGTTCGGAATGCTTGAAGACCGGTTCGGTGTGGGTTGGATGGTGTCGGTGCAGCACAAAACGTGAGCTCCCGCACTGAGCGGAACGCTTCGACACCGCGAGGCGGCTAAAACATCGAGGCGGTTTGCAGGGTCCGCTGTCCTCAGCGGAAGAATGGGACTGTACAGCAGAGAAAGTTCGCAATGGCGAGGCGCCATCGCCAGCGCGCGAGGCGCTAGCGCTCCCCAGATCAGTGAGTCTTAAGGATCGGAATAATCTCCGTTTGAATTGGCTCGCCGGTGACTTCGATGTCCTTGTCCGAAACGTAAAGGTTAATTTCCGATCGAACACCAAATTTTCCTTCGAGGTAAATACCCGGCTCGATGGAAAAACAAACTCCGGGAATGATGCGTCGCGAATCGCGCGTCTCGAAATCGTCGATGTTCACGCCGTTGCCGTGGGTTTCTTCGCCGATCGAATGGCCGGTCCGATGCGTGAATTGTTCGCCGAAACCTGCGCGTGTAATTACGCCGCGAGACACGTCGTCTACTTCGGCGCCGCGAATCGGTTTGCCTGCGCGAATATTCTTGCGCACGAAATCGACCGCCGAATCGCGGGCTTCCCGCACCATGTTGAAAATGCG
>DASXOI010000128.1:0-1785 GCA_036494375.1 Candidatus Udaeobacter sp. | reverse complement strand
AGGACAAACGCGCTGATGCCAAGCGCAGCACCGATCTGCCGAATGAATTGCTGGCTGGTGGTCGCGCTGCCCATGCGGGCAACCGGGACGCTATTCTGCACCACGACAGTGAGCGCGGGCGAGAGCAGTCCCAGTCCGGCGCCTGCGATAAGCGCTGCGGCGATGACCCATGCGAGGCCGTGTTTGAACGCCACCATGAAAAAAAGAAGTCCCAAAATATGGACAACGATTCCAATCACGCTCGGAAGCCGTTCTCCTATTCGGTGGACTAACCGCCCAGAAGCGAAGGCGAATGTGCTCCACCCGATGGTGAACGCGCCAACGACCACGCCTACAAACGCGCGGTTGTTAGGAAAAGCGGCGTTGGTTGCCAGTGGCAGATAAGCGCTCAGGCCGAAGCCGCTGAAGAAAGCGAGGAATGACGAACCAATCGAGGACGCGTAACCGGCATGATGAAAGAACGTCAACGGCAGAATCGGATGCGGCGTTCGTCCTTCATGCCAGACGAAGGTGGCAAGCAGAACGATTCCGGCGCCAACGAGCGCGGCCTGCATTAATCCGATTTGTCCCTCACCGAGATCGACAAAGGCCCACATCAGGCAACTGCCGCCGGCGCCGGCAAGAAGCGCGCCGGCAAAATCGAATCGGCCGACGCTATGCCCAACGCTCTCGTGCATTCCGGCGATGACGAGGAACCCAGCCACAATGGCAATCGGCACGTTGATCAGGAAAGCCCAACGCCATGAAACGTGCGTGACGATCAGCGTCCCAAGAAGTGGTCCGGCGACACTCGCGACCGCCCACGCGCTGCTGGCCGCGCCCAGCGCCCTCCCGCGTTCGTTAGGCGGATACACAACTCCGAGCAGAACGAACGGAAGCGTGGCAACAGCGCCCGCTCCGATGCCCTGGATGGCGCGAGCGCCGATGAACTCCATCATCGTGCGCGCGATGGCGCAGAGCCCGCTGCCGACCGTGAACGCGACAATACCGATGAGATACGTGCGCCGGCGTCCCCACCGATCGGATCCCGGTCCCCAGATCGGCATCGATACAGCCGCGGCGAGCATGTAAGCCGCAAATGTCCACGCGTACAGATGGACACCGCCAAGCTCAGGCATTGCCACCGGCATGACCGTGCTGACGATCGTGTTGTCGAGACCGGCAAGAATGATCGTGAACAACACACCGAGCAAGACCAGCATGCCGCTCTGTCCGGAGGAACCCACCTTTGCGGTTTCGATCTGAGATTGTTTTTCCGCGCGCTTCAGCGATTGGCTATCATCGTTTTTATGTCATCCGTCAATCCGCGGAAATTCTTTCGCTGCTCGAAACGATGACGTGACGAACGTCACGTGAGATTCAGTGACACCCACGCAAGACGGCGAGCAGGATTAACGTGCCGATGACGGAAATGATGATCGAGCCAAGACAGCCGAAGCGGTTAGAGAAGAAAGCGAACATCCACTGACATCGTCCGGAAATACGTCATCGGTTTGCATTATCGAGTGATGGATAGCGTTGACATTGAACTTCGGGACAGCCTGCCGAGGCGCGAGTTTCGATCCTGTTGTATGATGCGCTGGATTTTTCGAATGATCATGATGGCCATGGCGGCCAAACTCGTGAATCGCTATCTCGGATCACGTTACCCTCAGCCGCGGTCGCACGGCTAGATCCGGCGCGTTTGGCGCATCAGGTGCGGCGTGGCTGAAGGGAAGGGGAGCTAGCCCCGTTGTTTGTGGAAGAAAAAGCGGGGCGAGAATTGTACGATCTCGCATGGCCAAA
>DASXOI010000127.1:0-9716 GCA_036494375.1 Candidatus Udaeobacter sp. | reverse complement strand
GAGCGTGGTCTGGCCGATCCGGTTCACGCAATGATCGCCGATCGCGGCCGCGATCTGTTTGCCTATCGCGGCGTCGTTCTTCGTCCCGAACAGAATCCATTGCGCCGATGATTGAGTGCTGATTTTCGCTGCTGCCTCAGCGAATCGCTCGGGCAACCAGCGTTTGGCCGGGCCGTACTCTGCGCCAGGGCAAAGACCGATCTTCAAAGGTTGATGTTTGATGGTTGATGTTTGATTTGGTTTTGGAACTTCGAACTTCAATGTTTCGGCCCCGCATTCGCGAGCGATCCGAAGAAAACGCAGCGAATGATGTTCGGGCGGGCGAGGCTTTCGTGGCTCGCGAACGATTTGGTTCACGAGCCAACTCCGACAATGCCCGCGATAGCCGACTCTTCGCGGAATTCCGCCCAGCCAGGATTCAAGCGCGACGCGTAACGAGTTCGGAAAGAGAATCGCCACGTCGAAAGGCATTTGTTGCTTCAAGAGCCTAACAGCAGAAAGAAGCGATCCCTCTGGCAAAGGAATGATGGTGTCCACTTCCGGGATGAGCTTCCACATCGGCGCGATCTTTTCGGGCGCGGCGATTGTCACGTGAATGTCGGGACGCCCGCCCTTGATCGCGCGGACTGCGGGCACACTCATCACCGCATCTCCCAGCCAGTTGCTTGAGCGGATGAGAATTCGAAACGGCTTTAGATCGCTAGCCGAAATGCCGGGCGGCAGATAAATACCACGTTTGTAGTGTGCTAGAAGAAAATTGGGCTCCGGCGTTTTCCAGCGATTGTGCACCCAGAACCAGTCTTCGGGCGCGCGGCCGATTTGTTCCTCGATCACTTCATTTATTTTCGACGTCAACACCGCAACAGAAGCGCCGGTCTGATCGAACCGCTCAGTGAACACCATGCGCCAACGCGCGGGTCCGGTAGTGTAAACTCCAGCGGCAATTAGCGCCGCCCTTGTACGCTTTGCGAGTAAAGCTGGCAAAGGCGAAGTGGACGCGAGTCGCCCAAAAAAAGGCGTCCACACGCCGTGATCGCCCGCGTGTTGGTCCGACAAAACGCCGACGCCACCACCTGAGCGCAGCAACTCGATCACTGGCTCGAAACCGTCGCGGCGATCGAACAATTCTAATCCAGTCTGATTGCGGGTCCGCCGCACATGTTTGTCAATGAAACGGTTTCCCAGCCCTTGGTACACACTCGAGTTTCGGACAAACCCAACGAACTTCGGCATCAATTGCGCGAACACTTCCCATGTTCCGAGGTGACTTAGAACGAGCACCACCGGAACGCCTGCGCGAAATTCGCGCGCCATCGACTCGATATTTTCGACTTCAACGTGCTCGAGGATTTTCTCTGGTGGCATCTGCGTCAGCTTCGCGCTGCAAAGCAGGTTGGCTCCGAGTTGCCGAAAATGGCGACGCACAAGCTGACGTAATTCGAGCGGCGACTTTTCGTTCGCAAACGCGATCTCAAGGTTGCGCGTTGCGAGGCGGCGATATTTCCCGGAAAACATCCAGGCACAGACGCCGAGGAATTGGCCGAAACCGAACAGAAACGGCAACGGCAGTGCGGCGACAACGGCTAAGCCGGCGCGATAAAGGAGGTAAACGACAAAATCGAGCATTGCGAAGGTGAATCGGCTTCTCCGAAGACGATAAACGCGTTCGGCGAACGCGTTCCACCTTCGGCGCGGGCAGGGTAGATTTGCCTGCGACGCCCTTCAACCAATATAATGTGCACTGTGTCGCTGCGATTCTGTTATTCGGCGGGGCGGGATCCAGCCCATATCCTAACAAAGAGTTGTGCAGCAAAATGAACGAGGACGCTTTGGAGCGGAAGCTCGAAATCCGCAAGCGTGAATTGGCGGAAGCGCACAGTCACATCGCGGCGCTGGAAGAAAGATTACTGAAGCTGAAACAGTACCGGCGTGAGCTGAAGTCCCTGAAGGAAGAAAGACGCACGCTGCGCAAATCCCCCGAACGCAGGATCGGCCAGGTACTCCTCGCGCCGTATCGGCTTTTGGAAAAACCTGCAAAGACGATTTGGAGAAAGCTTCACCAACAGAAGCCGACGCTCGGGAACTCTGTTGCACCGAGCGAATACCAGCAATGGTTTCAGCATCATCGCGCGAGTACGCAGGAGTTGCAGCGGATGCGCGTTGATTTGCGCAGTTTGATTTCACAACCGCTCGTCAGCATTCTCACGCCCGTGTTCGATACTCCAGTTCCATGGCTCCGCGAGGCTGTGGATTCTGTGCTTACGCAGGTTTATGAGAACTGGGAGCTACTTTTGATCGACGATGGATCGACTGCCCCTGACCTATTGGCCGTTTTGCCTGGCATGGCCGCGCGTGACCGCCGGATCCGTCTCGTTAGGCTTGAGAGCCATCAAGGCATCTCGGCCGCGTTAAATAGAGGCCTTGATCTCGCTAATGGCGAGTGGGTCACGTTTCTCGATCATGACGACGTTCTCGAGCCCGATGCCCTTTTCCAAAATATAAGGTTGCTTCAGGAAAATCCCGGAGTCGATCTGATCTACTCGGACGAAGACAAACTCACGGAGGCCGGCTTTGACTCACCGATACTGAAACCGGACTGGTCGCCAGACTTCTTTCTGTCCTGCAATTATTTGTGTCACATGATCTTTCTGCGCCGGGATCTTGTGCGAGAGATTGGGGGATTCCAAACGCAGTTTGACGGCTCACAAGATTACGATCTTCTCCTGCGCGTCAGCGAGCGAACCAATCGAATTCATCATATTCCGCGGGTGCTCTATCATTGGCGTCGCAGTGAGAATTCCAGCGCCAGCGATGTTCGCCAAAAACCAGGACAGCTCGAAGCTTCGTGGCGCGCGATCGAAGCTCACCTAAAACGCCGGGGTGAGCAGGCCCACGTTGCTGTCGACTGGCGAACCCACGCGTTCTATGTGAGACGCGAGCTGCGCGAAGCCAAAAAAATCTCGGTTGTCATTCCGAGTTTCCGCGGCCCGGAGTCGCTCGAACTATATGTCGAAAGCGTGATCACAAGGACAAGCTATCCGAATTACGAGATCGTGATCGTTCAAGTGGGCGAGGGTAACAAAATCGCCAGGCCAGCGACGGATTTTTCGCATCGTGTGCTGTATTTCGCAGACGCTGTGAATGATTCCGCAGCGAAAAATTATGCAGTCGCGCATACCGACAGCCCCTGGATTTTTTTTCTCGACGACAATGTGGAACCGATCGACATGGACTGGCTCACGATCATGGCTGAACACGTACAGCGGCCCGAGACCGGCGCAGTCGGCCCGCGACTAATCAATACGGATGGCACCATCGAACACGCCGGCCTTGTTTTAGGCGTCAACGGAATTGCGCAGTCCGCTTTTCGCGGGTTCCCAGCGGAACATCCTGGCGTGAACCGTCAATTGCAGATGACCCGCAACTACAGCGGTATCTCCGGCGCATGCCTGTTGACGCGGCGCGACGTTTTTCAGGGAATCGGTGGATTCGACGAAAAACTGTCCGGCGCTCTTGCAGCTATTGATCTTTGTCTCAAAATGCGGAGCGCGGGTTACCTGATTGTTTACACGCCCCTGGCAAAACTTCGTTCGGATCCGTCGCCACCTGAAAAGGTCGACGCTAACGCAGAAGAAATCATACGTCAGCGCTGGTCTGCTGTTCTAGAGCGAGATCCTTACTACAACCCGAATCTTTCGCGCGAGTCGGCAGATTTCTCGTTAGGGAAATGACGCCAACTTCTTTCTCAAACCGCGAGCGATTCACTCCAAGGATACGTCGTTTCGGCGGGTATCTCTCGATAAGCGCACGGTGTTTTTCGAACAAATGCGCGACGAGTTCGCGTTCGAAAAGATTGGTTGTATTGCTCATCGCTCTCTCATGATGGCGATAGAGACAAAGGGGGTTCGGCAGAAAACTCACACAGAGTCCTGCCCCCGCAATTCGCAGCCACAGGTCGTAGTCCTCCCACCCAAACCAACCGAGTTTGTACAATTCATTGTCATACGCGCCGATCCTGATGAGCTGCTTTCTATCGAACATTGCCATCGCATCAATGTAGGGAAACTCGACTAACATCTGTGGATCCCAATCGAAATAGGAAAGCAGTCCTTCCCCATTCTTGTGAGCACCTCGAAAACGGCAAAGCATTGAGTAAACAGCGGCGGAACCGTCTTTGACAATCGTCGCGTGCAACTCTTCGAGTGCATGTGGAAACACCATGTTATCCGCATCGAGAATAAAAGCGTAAGGCGCACGCGCTAGCTGAAGACCTAGATTGCGCGCATCGGCTAACCCGGTATTCAGCCGTTTGTCGATAATCCGAAGTGGATGGCGCGAATTTTTTTGGAGCACCATTGTCTGCTTCAGCGAATCGTCGGTAGAAGCGTCATTAACGATCACCACCTCGATACCTCCCGGAATCGCTGCAGTGTGCGAGGCTTCCAGGCTTTTCAGGCACTGCTCAATGTAGGCGCTGTAATTGTAAAGCGTGACGATGACCGAAATCGCCGGCGTGCTGCCGTTAAAACGCGAGTTGTCGATTGACTGAAAAATCGCTTCGCCTTGTTCCTGAGATTTTTTTTGCGCCTCGAATCGCTCGATGTACCCACGCCGGATATCGGACACAGTTGCAATCCGCTGGCGTATTTCTGTTGGATCTGTGGAGGTCCTCTCGGTTCCTACTGGTTCTGTATGCTCGGGGTGAAACAGGTTTGAGAGATCTTCGCGCAACGCCGATAGCAAGAGTGCTGTAGGCCGTGGCGAAAGATGCTTCGCCAGGGCGTCCGGCAAAGGCTCGCTTACGAATGCTCGTTCCCGGGGCGCTTCTATGTCGAGATTCGAATCCGCCACGTCGGTTTGTCCTCGAAATGCTGTCTCTATCTGCTGCAGAAATGCGCGGCAATTCTCTTTCTGTGTAAAGCGTTCGCAGATGAAATCATAGGCCGCTGCCGTGATCGCTTTCCGTTCATCCTCGTGCTCCAGATAGTAGTCACAGCAGGTCGTTAGGTCATCTCGTCCTGCCATCACGAAGTGTTTGCCTGGGACAAGCGGCTCAAAACCTTCGCACGTCTCAGTGATGAAACAGCAACGATTCGCGATAGCGATCAGCGCCCGGTGCCATTCGAAATATGGCAAATCTGAGTAGTGAACGTTCAGCAGTATCTTTGTCTGCTGTAACAGCGCGTTACGTTGCGGAGCAGGCAAATAACTTCGCGTCGTTTCAGTCTTTGCGAATCCAATTGGAACCAATCGAAGATGACAGTGATGTGCCGCGAAGAAATCGGCGTTCCCGGCTATGAACTCTTCACGCCGCTCAGTCATGGCAGCTAACAAACAAATCTCTATGTCTCGCTTGGAATTTGTCTGTTGGTCCGTCGGTTCTAGCAGCGGACCATAACCGAGCGGCAGATGAAAACAGCGCACGCCGCGCGCACGGTATGCGGCTACGCCGGATAAATGAATATCCAGCATTGCCCGTGCATGTGGTGCAAAGACGAGATTGCCGTCAAACCATTCGCTCTCCGGTTGTTCGGTTCCCAGCAGAAACAGATGATTTGTTAGGCGCTGCAGCTTCTCCCAGGGAAGCTTATCCCTCAGGAACAAATTAAAGAATTCGTGAGGTGTAACCACGATTTGAATCTTACCTTCCTGCGTTTCTTCGGCCGGAATTTGATCGATCAAAAGCTGCGCTTCGCATCCCGCAGCGCGAAAGCCAGCACAAAGCAAGTCGGCGATTTCGCGGATAAAGAGATTCGACTTCGAAGTGACGAACAAGTCTACCGCTCTAATGTCGCGCAGTGTGAAACCGGGCTCACCGCTGAACCTTTGGAGTCCATCGGTAGGCAAACTGGCCTCAATCTGGCTGAGCGGGTGTGGCTTGACCGGGTTCGCAGTGTTTTGCCTGTTTCCGACAAAAAGTTGCGTGAGATAAATGGACAAGAACCGCTCGACGCGCGGCAGACGTATTCGAGCCAGAAAGGTAAGAGGAAAAGCCCAGACATCGGTGACGAAAATCGTTCGCCAAATTTTTCGATGGTCCTGGACTTGGATTGTAATTTCACCTCGGCCGACGGGCAGCTCGATTAGTAGAAGAAAGCCGCTTTGCTCCGCTTCGGGCAAATCGGGGTAGGCAGCCGCGATTAGTGGTCGCGATTTTTTGCGGCGCGCCCGGAAAACGGATCGGCGTCGCAAAATGCCGCGAACAATCCCACGAATTCCATGAATCGTTAGGCCTTGGCGGTGCAATACCCATCCTGTGATTTTGATTTGGTTGCTGAAAGTGACTCGCTCGGGCAGCGCATCGAAACGAAACGCGTAGTCCGCCCCTACCATTTTCTGCTCGATTGATTCTGTCATATCGGCGCAGCAGGACTTCAATCAGGCACAGCTAAGCCGCAACACTCTTCCACGGCTTAGCCGTCCGCGGCGGGAAAGCCAGAGTGAAGAGATCTTCGTCGAGCGACAGGTTCGGATTGTAAAACGGATCGCGCTGCAATATGTCGCCCCACTTCGATTTCATGTAATCGACTTCCGCTAGAAACCGAACTTGTTTCGGCGCGCTATTGTCGAAACCGCGACTGGCCGACTCGTGGTGAATCAATTCTGCGTATGGCGTCCAGACAATGCGGTAACCCGCTCCCCGCAATCGCAGGCAAAAATCGACGTCATTGAAAGTGACTGCCAGATTTTCGTCGAGTCCTCCAACTTGTAGATAGGCTTCCCGCTTCACCAGCGCACAAGCAGTCGTCACTGCGGAAATATCTTGCGCCAGATGTGCGCGAGCAAAGTAACCGGGATCGCCGCGCCGAAGACCAGCGTGCGCGTGACCAGCAATGCCACCTGCTCCGAGGATCACTCCGCCGTGTTGCATCGTTCCATTGGGATACCAGAGTCGCGCGCCAACCATTGCTACTTTTGGCTGCATCGCACGGCTTACCATTTCCGTAAGCCAATCTGCATTGAGCACTTCCACGTCGTTATTGAGCAATGCTACGAAGGTGCCCCTGGACAATTCGACGCCACGATTATTCAGACGGCTGTAATTAAATGCATCGTCGATCCGCTCCACTTGGACGCTCTCACGTTTTTTTAGCTCGGCCAAAAATTCCAAGGCCTCGGAATCGGAGCTTTCGTTATCAAGCATGATTAGCTCGTATGCGGGATAATCGGTTTTTTCGAAGATGCTATGGACACACTTCTTCAAGGCTGAAGCTTGATCTCGTGTCGGGATGACAATGGAAACCTTCGGTCGCTCCTTTGGGAGCGCGTATCTGGTCTGTAAATAGATGTCGTGACTTGGCACCACCGTTCCCGCGACTCCCGTGCGTTTGAGATGTTCCTGCACCGCCCGCTGAGCGGCTTTTTGTGCATACGGTTTGGCAGTAGGATTCGATGCCGTGCTTTGATCTCCTGCGCGCCAGTGATAAAGCACCCAGGGCAAATGTTCGATCTCCTCCGGCCGAATCTGTTCTATGCAGCGCAGCGCCAGATCATAATCCTGCGAACCTTCGAACCCGATGCGAAAACCACCGATGCGATGGATCAAATCGGTTCGGTAAACACTGAGATGGGAGACGAAATTTTGCGCCAGAAAGAGCTCTGGGTTCCAATCGGATTTGAAATATGGATCGGAACGCCGACTCCGCGTATCGAGCTTGTCCTCGTCGCTGTAGAGCAGTTGCAATTCTCGATTCTTGTTCAACGCCAGTGCCACGAAGTACAATGCCGTAGGCGCCAGTTCATCGTCGTGATCGAGCAACGCGACGAAATCGCCGGTTGCAAGACACAGTGCGTCATTTGACGCCGCTGAGATGTGACCATTTTCCGCGCGTCGTATTACCTTTATTCGCTGGTCCCGGCGCGCGCACCTTTGCAGCAACGGCCAGATCTTTCGGTCAGTCGAGGCATCGTCCACGATGCAAAGCTCCCAACACGGGTACAATTGCTTTTGCACCGACGAAATCGCACGCCGGAGCCACTTCAAATTCGAATTATAAACCGGCAACAAAATCGAAATCAGCGGTGAGTAATCAAAATGTAAGATTTGCTCCCGAATGCGTTTTACGTCCTCTCGTTGGAGCTGATCGTAGCATCGAATCCAGCGCGCATAATCGCCGCCGTCCCCGTCCGATGGCTCTCGAAAAATCGTGCCGCGCACAGGATAAATGAAAAAGGTCTCCCACGAGCCGTTGCCGCTGCGCGCCTCCAGAATGAATTGGCTGCGCCCAGGCGGAATGATGGCGTTGAGGGAAAAACCACTCCGAAATGCGCCTGGTCGGTTGTCATAACGAAAACCAATGTCCGGCCTGGGCGTGCCGAAACGCGCCGGGAAAATGTTCTTCCGGATACGCGCGCGCACCTCGGTGATCTCGTCCCCGGAGATCGCGAAACCCCATCCGGTAACTTTGAGATGACGAGGTTTTCTGGGCCAAACCAACGGACGATCAAGCCAGAATTCAATTCGTGGATTGGCGCCGGGATTTGGAATAAAGTATTTGGGATCAATAGGAGCTACGGAATCTCCATTCGGAACGCCAAAGACTGCGCGACTCGAAATGGCTCGCCACACGCCATCCGACTCCTGGACCTCAGTTATCACCTGCGATTTTCCTCTCGGCAGAGGCACAGCAATGGCAAACCCGATTCGCTCAAAGGCGGCGCCTACGTCTTTGCGTTCAATTCCGTAGTTACCCAAAAATTTCTGACGACCGCGCCGGGCACGGATTGAGCGAATTTCCTTTCCGTGCCGACTCACGCACCAACCCGTGATGTAGAGCGTTTGCGCCGGCCGCTCCCACTCGACGGGGTGATCAAACCACCAGGAATATCGATCCTTCGCACTCGCGATTTGCTCGCTGAGAGCACGCGCGCGTGCCGGCGTGTCAGCGAAAAGAGATAGAAGCTTCACTACGCCGTATAACCGCGATCAACACTGTGGCTTTATCCCCCAAGCCCGGATCCAGTCGTCATCGGTACGCATCCGCACATCATCGAAACCGGCACGTTTCAGGTACGTCTCGATCTCTTGCGGAGTTGAGTTCTGTGTCATATGCGGTGGACGATTTGCCGGCGAGAACGCGCGGTGAGTTTCAAACACTTTCCAGCCGCCATCCGAGCAGAGATTGATATTGTCCACGTAAATTCGACCTCCGGGGCGCAACGCACGAAACGCTTCTGAAATGTAGTTGTATCGGTCCCAGGACTCGAGGTGCATGAACACCACCGTGCAATAAACGACGTCCATCGAAGTATCCGCAACGCCGCTCAAATTGTAGCCGGATATCTCGACCAACTCCACATTCGGCAAGTCTTTTAATCGTTGTGCGGTCAAGGAGAGCATGTTCGAGGCGACATCGCAGCCGATCCATTTTCGACAAAGCGGTGCCACTACTTTGCCGACACGCCCAATCCCGCAGCCGATTTCAAGAACAACATCCTCCTTTCCAATACCGACGCTATCCTGAAGAAACCTCAAAGTTTCCTCACCAGTTGATTGGAGCGCGGCTTCGTCCGTAACGCCGATTACATGCAATTTCGCCTGCTCTTCTGTGGTTGAAAGGGCAGACCAAACCTTCTTGTATTCAGACCGAGCCGGTTGGTGCTCCATCTCCGCGTTAATTACCTAATGATTGTATAGCGTCAATCGTCGAGCGCTCGCCCCGCCAACAAACGCCGGTTTTGAATACCGGCTGCGCCCCATTCTCGCCGCGGTCACC
>DASXOI010000126.1:0-2693 GCA_036494375.1 Candidatus Udaeobacter sp. | reverse complement strand
CGTGAAATTCGACCGGAAACAGCGCAATCGATTGCTGAGCAAGTCATGGCGCAATTCACTACTTGTCATTCCGAGCGAAGTTTCGCGGAGCGAAACGCAGTCGAGGAACCCCGTGGCGATAGCTTAAAACTGATTCCGCGGGATTCCTCCACTCCGCTTCGCTCTGGTCGGAATGACGGCATGACCATCCTCATCACGTTCTGGGTCGCAGTCCCAGCGGACACGGACCCGCGGGAATTCTTCGATTTCCTGCAACAGCAGGGCTACCTGCGCGTTTGGATCGACAATAAAATCGTGCGCGTCGACGACCCGAATCGAAAAATTAAACGACTCGGTGCGCGTGTGCAGGTCGTTCAGGATCGCGTCGCCATCACCGGGGAAAATCGCACCCGATTGGTCGAAGCAATCGAAACCGCGCTGCGCTTCGGCAAAGGCAAGATCAACGTCATTCAAATTTCAGAAAACACCCAACGCCCAACTTCTCACCTCTCACCTCTCACTTCTCACGAATTCCCCTTCTCGACGGGTTGGCACTGTGCCTGGTGCGATCTGGACATTCGCCCGCCCACGGTCGGGCTTTTCAGTTTTAATAATCCTCTCGGGGCATGCCCGGACTGCCGCGGCTTCGGCCGAACCATCGCGATTGATTTAAACAAGGCGATCCCCGATCGCAGCCTGAGCATTAAACAAGGCGTGGTGCGCGTTTTTCGCGGCGCCGAGTTTGGCGAATCACAGAAGGATTTGCTCCGCGCGTGCTCCCGTGAAGACATCGATATTAACGTGCCGTTCGATGAATTGTCCAAGGCCGATCAGAATTTCGTCATCGAAGGAGAGAGACGAGCAAGTGAATACACCGACGAAGACTACGAAGACGACCGCTGGTATGGAGTGCGCGGCTTTTTTCGGTGGCTGGAGAGCAAGACCTACAAAATGCATGTGCGAGTGCTGCTCAGCCGCTACCGCGCATATATAACCTGTCCCAAATGCAATGGCCGTCGCTACCAGCCCGAAGCGCTGAATTATAAGATTAGTAGCGCGACCGTCTCGGTTGCGAATGGAAGGAATCGCAAGCCGGAGGCATGCGCTACCTTAACACTTCCCGAATTCCAGGCCCTTTCCATTTCCGACGCTCGTGATCTTCTTCGCACGCTCGAAGGTTCGCCTGACAATAAAACAGCGCAGATGTTGCGCGACGAAATTTGCGCGCGCCTCAACTATCTCTGCGAGGTCGGTGTCGGTTATCTCACGCTCGACCGGTCCACGCGCACATTGAGCGGTGGTGAGGTGCAGCGGGTAAATCTCACCACGTGCCTCGGCGCTTCGTTGGCAAACACGCTTTTTGTGATGGACGAGCCGAGCATTGGATTACACCCGCGCGACGTCGGGCAATTGGTGCGCGTGATGCACAATCTGCGCGACAAAGGCAATACGTTGCTCGTCGTCGAGCACGAGGAACAAATCATCCGCGCAGCAGACAATTTGATCGATCTTGGCCCGGGCCGCGGTGAGCACGGCGGCGACTTGGTTTGGAACGGACCGTTGGATGATTTCCTGGCGCGTGATCCGGCGGATCCGGGGAGCGCATGCATTCTGCCTTCACGAACTTTTGAAGGTCACTCGAACGGTCTTGAAGTCGACGCAAAGCGGTTTCGTGCTCAGAGAAATTCGTCGCCGCAGAATGCGGCGACCAGCACGCCGCAAGCGTGCGCCCCCCAATCCTTGACGCGTGATTACTTAACCGGCCGCAAATCAATTCCAATCCCCAAAACGCGGCGAAAATGGACTTCATCAGTCAAGATTCTCGGCGCGCGCGAGCACAATTTGAAAAATATTGACGTAGAGCTGCCGCTCCGCGTTTTCACGTGTGTTACTGGAGTGTCGGGGTCCGGCAAATCCACTTTGATTCACGATGTGTTGTACCGGAATCTGCTGCGCGCCAAGGGACAATCCTCAGATCAGGAAACTGGCGCATGCAAATCGATCACGGGCGCGCACCGAATTGGCGATGTGGTGATGGTGGATCAGTCACTGCTTGCGCGCACGCCGCGTTCAACTCCGATTCTTTATCTCGGTTTATTTGATCAAGTCCGCGAGTTGTTCGCCGCGCAACCGGAGGCGATGGCACAGGGACTGACCGCAAGCTCCTTTTCGTTCAACTCCGGGAACGGGCGTTGCGAACGTTGCTCGGGCACGGGCTATGAAAAGATCGAGATGCAATTCTTAAGCGATCTTTATGTGCGTTGCGCGGAATGCGAAGGCAAACGTTTCCAACCGCACGTGCTGAAAGTACAACTCCATGGAAAATCGATTCACGGCGTTCTCGAACTCACCATCAGCGAAGCGATCGAATTTTTTGCGCAACTCGGGGAACAGAAAATCCGCGAGACACCCTCACCTCAATCCTCAGGTCAGGACCGCGAATGGGAGGAGCGTCGAGAGGCGGACGCAAAGCCCCAGGCGAGGATCGATCCCGGTATTGAGATTTCCGACGGACTCAAAGTACTCGAAGAAGTTGGACTTGGTTATCTGCGGCTGGGTCAGCCGTTGAACACCCTATCCGGCGGCGAATCGCAGCGGCTGAGACTAGTAGGACATTTGTCGGACTCTTCAAGCACCGGCAATCTTTTCATTTTGGACGAGCCAACCACGGGCCTGCATTTCGACGATGTGGCGATGCTGCTGCAATTATTCCA
>DASXOI010000125.1:0-3158 GCA_036494375.1 Candidatus Udaeobacter sp. | reverse complement strand
GACAGTTTCGATTATTCCGCCGCCTGCGTCGCCGAAGCCCTTGCTTGCAGCGCATTGCGCACGCCTCGCCCGTAGTCCGGATGGACTTTGTCGAACAGCGCGCATTGCCGCTCGACAATCGCGGCCGGGACGCCGGTCATGGCATCGGCGACGTTCGAGAACAGCCGCTGCTTCTGGGCGGCATCGAACAGATTGAACAGCGCCCGCGGCTGCGTGAATTCATCGACCTTCTGTCCGGCCCCCTCGCGTTGCGCGTAGCGATCGGCATCGCCCGAGATCCTCAACGGCGGCTCTCTGAATTCGGGGTGCTCCATAGGGCCGGTGAAAGAATTCGGCTCGTAATAAGCGTCCGGATTAGGGTTATTTGGGAAGAAGCGCATCGCGCCGTCCTTATTGTAGTTGTGCACGGGGCACTTCGGCGCATTCGCAGGAAGTGCCTCGTAATGCGTCCCCAGACGATGACGATGGGCATCGGCGTAGGAGAACACGCGCGCCTGCAACATCTTGTCGGGCGAGAAGCCGATGCCCGGCACAATGTTGGACGGCGAGAACGCGGCCTGTTCGATTTCAGCGAAGTAATTGTCCGGATTGCGGTTGAGTTCGAGGATGCCGACGGTGATCGGCGGATAATCCTTGTGCGGCCACACTTTTGTGAGGTCGAATGGATTGTAGGGCGTCTTTTCGGCGGCCTCTTCGGGCATCACCTGGACCTGCAAGATCCAGCGCGGAAATTCGCCGCGCTCGATCGCGCCAAAGAGATCCTCTTGCGTCGATTCGCGGCTGCGCCCAATCACCTCCGTCGCTTCCGCATTGGTCCAGAGCTTATGACCTTGCTGGGTTTTGAAATGGAACTTGACCCAGAATCGTTCGTTCTTGGCATTGATGAAGCTGTAGGTATGGCTCCCGTAGCCATTCATATGGCGCACGCTGACCGGCAGGCCGCGATCCGACATCAGAATGGTCACCTGGTGCAGCGATTCCGGCGAGAGCGACCAGAAGTCCCACATCGCCGTGGGCGAGCCCAGGTTAGTTCTGGGGTGGCGCTTTTGCGTGTGGATGAAATCGGGAAATTTGTAAGGATCGCGGACGAAGAATACTGGCGTATTGTTGCCGACGAGGTCCCAGTTGCCCTCCTCGGTATAGAACTTGAGGGCAAAGCCGCGCACGTCGCGCTCGGCATCCGCTGCGCCCAGTTCCCCGGCAACCGTCGAGAAACGCGCGATCATTGGCGTATGGGCGCCGCGCTGGAGGGCCTTTGCCTTGGTATAGCGCGAGATATCGCCGGTGATAATCAACTTTCCATATGCGCCCCATCCTTTAGCGTGAACGGTCCGCTCCGGGATTCGCTCGCGATTCTGATGCGCGAGTTTTTCGATGAGCTGGTAATCCTGCAGCAGCAGCGGACCACGGGGGCCGGCGGTCATTGAATTCTGATTGTCGGCGACCGGTGCGCCACCGCTCGTAGTGAGTGTAGAAGGTTCGACCATGAAGTCATTCCTGTGAATTGAGTGATCGAGACGTCGGCAACTTACGCACAACGTATGGGTCCGTTTCGCAATGATTTTGGTCCTGTTGCGGTAATTGTTTCGTTTTGCTGCGATCTTCGGCCTTGAGCGTTTAGCGGGTCCTCTGTCCATCTGATTCCCGTCCGCGCACTTCTGTTTTGCGGGCACCTTCGCATTTTGCACCCGCAAGGAGTGCCAGACGGCGGTCGAGGGCAAACGCGCCCTCCGCGGCTCCTTCACCCAGGAAGCCAGCTAAGCTGGTCGTTGGCGTACGCGACCGATAGCTGGCGCACTCAACACTCGGGTCGGAAAGATCGAAAAGGCCGCCACGCCGCGGGACAGAGACTCGCCGATCGCGATCGTCGGCGAGCAGCACTGGGTCGTGCAGTTGCGCGCCTGAACCGCTGAAGCCGGCATTCGATTCCAAACGGAGGACGTCCTATGCCCGGTACCGCGGGCGAACTTTCGCCCGATGCGATTTTCTGGATCAATGGAATCAAGGACTTACTGACTCGCTAGCGGCACAACTATGCCCGGCGCCGCATAAATCATGCGACACTTTCCGTTCGATACCTATGGACGAAAATGGCGGGATCGCAAAGGTCGAGCAATCCACACCCAATCTGACTTCATGCGGCCCTTGTACCAGTGGGGTGACATGCTCTTCGCGAATGCGGTCAAGATATGACTTGTCCGAAAATCGAGCGTGCCTTGTGCCAATGTGACCGCTTGGCTACCGGCTCACGCCGAGTTTCTCACGCAGAGTGCCGCAACAATTTTGGGCAAAACGGTCCACTAGATCAGCGAATGCAAAGCTCTGACCGCGGCCTCGCGGTTCTCCGCAGGAACGATGAAATTCACAGAATGCGGTGACAAAACATATTTGTCGGCGATAATCCCGTGATGTTGCAGAATCTGAATCGCCTTAAACGGCAAGTCTGAAGAAACGCCGCCGAAGCAAGTAAGGCTCACCGCACTTAAAGCCTCCCGCTGTTGGCGCAAGTCTTTGCTCTTCTCCAGCGTGCGCAACAAAGTGTCGAGCGACTCCGAATCGGAAGTCATCATAATGCGCGTTTTTCCGCCGGTGTAAGTCGAGGCGAGGAGCTGCGGCCAAGATAAGCCGCTTTGTTTAAGATGCTGCGCGAATTTCTCAAAGCCTTGATTGAGATCCGCAGAATCGATCTCAACATGCTCAATGCGAGCTATTGAGTTGACGGCCAACACTTTTCCGCATTCCATCCCAATAACCTCTCTCATCACTTGCGTGCTGTGTTCAGTGCCACCCAATTTTTTTAGAACCAAAGGAACATTTTGACTTTGTGCCAGCTCCACGCTGCGAAAATGCAAGACCTTGGCACCCCAAAAACACATTTCGGATAGCGATGTAAAATCCACCTGACGCAAGGGTTTTGAATTCGCCACGATGCGCGGATCGGCCGAGCAAACTCCGTCGACCTCTTTGATGATCTCACAGCATTCGGCTTTAAGCGCAGCTGCCATGGCGACCGCAGTGGTGTCGCTGCCACCTCGGCCCAGCGTGGTGATTTCTTTGGTCACCGGATTCACGCCCTGAAAGCCGGCCAAAACCACGATGCGCCCGCGGTCGAGTTCTTCGCGCACGCGAACGGGCCGCACATCTAAAATGCGCGCGGA
>DASXOI010000124.1:0-10897 GCA_036494375.1 Candidatus Udaeobacter sp. | reverse complement strand
AGAATTTTTTCCTGCGCCTTCTTCATCTTGCGGGCCTCAGTTCGGGTTTGATCGTCGAACCCGTGCAGATGTAAGAGCCCGTGGACGATGTACAGCTTCAACTCGCCCAAGAGCGAATTTCCAAACGTGCGTGCGTGACGTAGTGCGGTGTCGACGCTGATAAAAATTTCGCCGTGTTGAAAAGTCAGCACGTCAGTCGGCCTCGATTGCCCGAGAAACTTCCGATGCAAAAGCGCCATCCGCCGATCTGAAACCAACCAAATGAAGATTTCGTTCAGCTTGTGCAAGTCAGTTCGCTTACGTGGTTGCAACTGCAAAGAATGCTGCATGGCGTTGCCCGCGAACTTTTCGAGTTCGGCAATATTCACTGAGATTTTTCGCTGCAAATTGTGCAGGATGATTTTCGGAACTGTCATTTTGGAGCGCGAACGAAAACGATAATCAGAGATGTTTCGCTTCGCTCAACATGACATTGTTCGTCACGCTGGCGGCCTCTGTTCCGACTGAAAGTTGCGCGTAATCAAACGCGCACCTTTATCGAAGGTTAAATACGCCCATGCCCATTGAAGGAGCACGAGCAACCGATTGCGGAACCCGACAAGGAAGACGATGTGCACGAATAACCATGTCAGCCATGCGGCAAGCCCGCTGAGATGAAGAAATTTTAGATCCGCAACCGCTTTGTTCCGGCCTATCGTAGCCATGCTGCCCTTATCAAAATACCGAAATGGCTTCGGCTTTTCGCCACGGATCATTCGCAAAATGTTGCGCGCTGCGTGGCGCCCCTGTTGCATCGCCACGGGCGAGATTCCCGGCAAGGGCTCTCCCGTTTGATGCGAAAAATTTGCCAGATCACCAATCACTTGCACCTCCGGATGTCTCGGAATGGTGAGATCGTCGTTCACAATAACCCGGCCAACACGGTCAACCGGTACGCTGAGCGTTTTCCCGACGAACGAAGCCATATTGCCGGCCGCCCAAATTTTCACGCGGCACGGAATAAATTCGCCGTCCACTTGCACACCTTCCTCGGTGATGTTCGTCGCGCGTGCGTTCGTGCGTACTTCTACGCCGAGTTCGGACAATTGTTTTCGCGCACTCTCGGACAAGTCCGGTGGATACGCGGCGAGCAGGCGCGGAGCGCCTTCGATGAGGATCACGCGTGCTTGAGATGGATCGATATGGCGAAAATTTTTAGCCAGCGTGTATCGCGAAATTTCTGCGATTGCCCCCGCCATTTCAACACCAGTCGGGCCACCGCCGACGATCACGAACGTCATTGCCGCTTTGCGCGCCGCTTCGTCTTCGATTTTTTCCGCAAATTCGAACGCTAAAAGAATCCGGCGGCGTAGCTCAACCGCGTCTTCAAGGCTTTTCAATCCAGGCGCAAGTTTTTCCCACTCGTCATGTCCAAAGTACGAGTGGCGTGCTCCAGTGGCGAGGATCAGATAGTCGTAATCGAATACCCGGTCTTTCGTCCTTACTTTTCTGGCTTCGACGTCGACGGATTCCACTTCGGCGAGAATGACTTCAACGTTCTTGCATTTGCTTAAGATTGCGCGCACCGGGCCGGCAATATCGGCGGGCGAGAGGGCGGCTGTTGCCACCTGATAAAGTAGAGGCTGAAACAGGTGGTAGTTTGTGCGGTCGATTAGCGTCAGACGCACCTCTTCACACGCAAGCTTCTTCGCTGCCTCAAGTCCGCCAAAGCCTGCACCGATAATGATCACTTGGGGCTGTTTCCGTGCAGCAGATTGCATTCGACAAATTGTACGATGTTTGACTCGCTCGCGCTAGCGAGTCAGTGCCGGCGTCTGACACAGACACCCTACAAGAAAGCGTTTGTCATTGTGCCTGCCCGAATTAACCTTCTCGCCGTATGCCGAAGCCTATTGCACGCAGCAAAACGCGGAAAGCGGTGGCGAAACGCTTCAAGATTACTGCCAGTGGTAAGGTCTTGAGGGCGCGTTCCTCGCGACGCCATCTGTTGTCGTCGAAAAGCGCAAAGCGCAAACGCCGGCTGGCCAAAGCAGCGCGCGTCGACAACACAGATGTGGCGCGAGTAAAGGCGAATCTTCCTTTTGGCTAACAGGTAGGGACGGCGCGCTGCGCCGTCGGGACGCCGCGCGGGGCGTCCCTAGCTCTAATAACGAAAGTCCGGCGCGGCGATTTCGCCCGCTGCTCTTTGTGTTTGGATTGTCGTCGTCGTGCTTGTGTTCGTCACGCCGTACCACTGCCGTGCCGCTTCTAACGAATCAGGGCCGGGCTCGGGGCTGTAAAGATCACGCCTATTGACAAGGGTTGTGCACGACGTCGCGGCAACCAAAACAAAAACAACCAAGAGAAACGCGAGTAATTTCACGGCTTCGATGCAAACAGAAGCGCCACGCACTGTCAATGCCCTGCTGCGTTTACTGACACGCGCACACAACAGGACCGACATCGCGCTGCGTTTTTGAGTTGCGCATCTTTCTGGCGTGAGGAAATTTCTGCTCCGTCAGGGGCTATGGATTGAGGACTTACAAATCCCGCCAGGGCAGGAATGCAGCAACGGTAGTATGATCCTCCTTGCCGTAGTTCTCTGGCGGGCTTCTTTTTTTGGTCGGCAGCGTCACTCCTGCACCAATCCGGAGATTTCCAATGAAACTGCTCAAGATCAAAACGGCGCGCTTCTCCCAGATAATCGAAAAGTGCGGTAAGCCGCAGGTCCAAACGCTGTGGCAGAAGCCGTCCGCTGATCGCCACCTCCAATCACAAATCAAGAAAAGCCGCGTAATGACAATTCTGAAGAGCGAAAGCGGAACCGATTTCGGAATAGTCGGCTTTAAAGAAACCAGAGAAGCGCGATACCTAATCTTTTCAAAGTCGCTAAAGCGTTTCACTGAAAAGCGCATCGTCGGAATCGACTGGGCGCTTGTGCGTGAGTAAAGTAGCGCGAGCCTCCGGCCCGCCGCGGCGGGCGTGGACGCTTGCGTTACATTATCCAGGCGGCCACGCGAGTGCGCGTTTGCCGAGCAAATGCACATGCAGATGCGGTACGCTTTCACCTGCATCAGGTCCGCAGTTGATGACCACTCGATAGCCAGTAGAAAGCTCCAATTTTTTCGCAACGTCGCGCGCAACCAGAAGCAGTTTCCCGAGCAGCGCGGCATCCTCATCGCTCGCGTCCGCGAGACGCGAAACGGCTTTTTTCGGCACGATCAGGACGTGCACCGGCGCCTGGGGATCGACGTCGTGAAAGGCAATCGCGTCCTCATCTTCCCAAATGATTTTGGCCGGAATTTGACGAGCGATAATTTTCTCGAAAATCGTCATGAGCCATAGCGTTTCATTAGCGCAGCGAACAATCAAGCCGCACCCGATCAGTAGCGAAGGCCAGTTTTTCGCGAACAAAGCAGACAATTTCTTCGCGTAATGCGTCGCAGGCGCGCGTCCATGTTTTCGTGCCGCGGAGATGCTTCACACAAAGTTGCAGCGACGAAAGCCGAAGATTGTCAGCGCCGGCTGCGATCAAGGCGTCGATGCGCTTTTCCAACAAACCGAAAAACGCAAGCTCGTAGCCGGCACCAGCACAATAAGCAATTTCCACCAACGAAATAGAAACGGGCGGCGGCGCGGGTGTGAAGTGCCGGCAAATCTCCTTGTAGCCAATCGCCTCTAACACGTCGCGCACCGTTTGCGACAGCTGATTGAAAGCGACGACGTTTTCGTCATTTCGCAGATGCAGATAAAACGCAATGCTTTCGGTCACGTGTTCGGTGAGCCACCAGCCAGGGTAACCCGCTTCGTTAGCAGCCCGCGTGAGCGCCGCGTGAAGCCAGTCGCGGTTGAACTCGAAGAGTTGTCCCGACGTTGTCCGGAGATATGGAAATTCTTCCTTAAACGCGACCATGATTTTTGACTGCGCGCTCGCGCGAACGGCGGGCGACGTTCGCGTTCTCTTTCGTTGTCTCAGGAGAAGGAAACAATTCCCGTTGAAGCGCGTTTGGTTTTATTCGACGGCCCAGGGTGTGGATAGCATCCACGAATTGATCGACGTCCTGAAAGCGCTGGTAAACCGACGCGTAACGCAGGTAGGCGACCTCATCGATCTCGCGCAGTTTCTCTAGCACTCTCGCGCCGATTAGCGAGGAGGGAACTTCGCGTCCGCTGGTTTCTAGTTCGTGCACGATGTCGTTCACCATGTCCTCCAACGTAAGCAAGCTAGTAGAACGCTTTTCAAAAGCTTTGGCGATGCTGGCAGCAAGTTTGCGACGGTCGAACGGTTCGTGTGTTCTGTTGGTTTTTATCACGCGCAGGTCCGAACGCTCGGTCTCCTCATACGTTGTATAGCGGTATTTGCACTTTAGACACTGGCGGCGACGACGGATGCTGGAACCGTCGCGCGATTGACGGGAATCGATGACTTTGTCGTCACGCGACCCGCATTTGGGGCAACGCATAGTGTCTGAGGCTAATTACCACACCATAAATTGTGGCGTCAATGCTTCTTTCATTGTTTTGTAGGTCTGTCATCGCAAAAAGCGGCGCGAGGACGCGCCCGCTCCTAAAGCTTTCGCAAAATTAATTCGAGCTCGTTATTGATTTCGCATGCAAGTGCTTTGCAGTGCGGTGCGTCCTCGCATCGCTTTTGATTGGGGATTCATCCCGTTGACGCAGCCATTCACGAACGTTACACCCGTTCCGATGCAAAATAGCAAAACACGCACCGCGACCTACGGCCCATGGTTAGTCGGCCTCGGCGCTGCGCTGTGGGGTACTGAAAGCGCATGGCGCATCCCGCTTAACGAATTGTTCGACGCAAAGGTGATCGTTTTCTGGGAACACGTTTTCATCCTGATCATGTTCCTGCCGATTCTGATCTCCCGCCTGGACGAAATCCCGAGAGTGCGCGCACGCACATGGGGCTTCTTGATTTTCTCGGGGTTTGCCGGTTCCGCGGTGGGCACGGTCTTTTTCACGCTAGCGTTGAAGTACGGCAACCCGACGGTGGTAAACGTGGTTCTGAATGTTCAGCCCGTTATTTCAACGCTCGGCGCATTCTTCCTTTTCGGTGATCGCCTTGCTCGCCAGTTCTTCCTCTACGCGGGGATCGCAATTGTCGCAGGCGTGTTTGTGTCGGTTGCGTATCCGACTCAGATCGGAGTCTCATTTGAGCGTGCGGGTCTGAACGTGGGCACTGGGTACGCGCTGATCTGTGCATTGTTTTGGGGTCTTTCTACAGTCGCTGGACGCGGTGTGATGGTCGGCATGTCACTGCGACTCGCGTCCAGCCTGCGCATCGTGATCGGACTCGCTTGCATGACGCTTATTCTTTTGGCCTACGGAAAAATGACCGGCGCGGCGCTGTGGCCCGAGCCCGCGCAAGCGCATCCAGTGAAGGCTATCATGTTGTTGCTTTTTCTCGCGTCGATCTCAGGCGGAGTTCCACTCCTGATTTATTTTCAAGGGCTGCATCTCACCCGCGCATCCACAGCCGGTTACTTCGAAATGATGCAAACACTCGCCGCAGTTTGCATTACCTGGGGCTTCTTCCACGCCAGTCTTCACCCCCATCAGGTAATCGCCGCCATCGTTCTGATTGCTGCGGTGGCGATGGTGCACCATATCCAACAACAGGTCGAAACTCATAACTGACCGCGCTCGAAATGAAACTCATTCGTTGGCTAGTGATCATTTGCGTTGTCCTTCTGCTGGTTTATGGCGCCTCGCCTTACTTTTCGTTTTGGCGATTCACGACCGCCGTTCGATCGCGCGATGCCGCAGGGATAAGTAAGCGCGTTGATTTTCCTGCAGTCCGAACTTCGCTGAAAAAGCAACTGGTGACGCGTTTCGCGAACCGGACGAACAGTCACAAGCGCTGGAGTAATCTCGGACCAACGCTCATCGATGCCATCATTGATGCTTACGTGACACCTCAGGGGATCGCAGCTTTGCTCTCAAATCCCGAAGCGCTGAAGAACCTGAAAACCCCGCGAGAGTTCCATTTGCAACTCGGCAAAAGCGAAGATTTTTCCAAAGTGAAATACGCGTTCTTTATCGGGCCGCGCAGTTTTGTAGTCGATCGCGATGGAATCAAGCTTCGGTTCCATTTCAGCGGCTCAGGCTGGCAGCTTTATGACGTCGACCTCGGGTTAACCGATGCGAAGCGTTGATTCCTGAAATCAGAACGGTTCGTCGATTGCGATCCGATTTCCTATACGACGTTAAATTCGGGTGCTCGTTTTGCCAGCACTCCGTGTTTCGCGCAAAGATCTGCGAAAGTCCGCAATCCTTGCTTTTCTCGAGTTCCAAAGCCGAATCGAAGACATTCGTTGTAGTAACGATCGAGAAATTCCTGCGTGATGTCCTCTTTGTTATCAGCGGCGCCTACCACAGCGTCTGACACGATGACTTGGATGTCGGCAAGATTTTCGTTTCGTAATCGGCGTAGGCGTTGAGCAATGGACTTTGCATCTGGGACCTCCGGCCGGATCAACCAAAGGGCGTAAACAAACGGAAGCCCCGTAAGTTTCTTCCATTCCTCACCAAGATCCCAGAATTGAAATTGATCGGCGTGTTTTTCCCGGAACCTAATCGCTTGATCGCCGATGATGAGGCGTGCGCGTCGTGATCCTGCGGTGTCTGTACTATCGCCGGTGAGACGAAGCCTCAGTCCAAGCTCCGCGAGAAGACAACGCAGGAGATTGACCGCAGTTTCAGATGCCGGATCAAGTTCAATTTCCTCGATGTCCGAGAACTCGCCGCGGTGCGCGACTACCACACTGTAAACCGCGCCGTCGGATGAAATAGAAACGTCGTCAATGATTCGATAGATTGGGTTGCGCAGAAATTCGAAGCTGGAAACAAGCGCGATATCGAGCTGGCCTTTCGCGAGTCGCTGACACAAAGCGGACGGATGATCGAATTCAACATTGCCCGGCCAGCCGCGGATGAGCGGACGAGCGTTTAGATATTTAACGCAACCGATGTGCAGAGAGTTCAATTTGGCAGGTGATCAAGATCACGGTCATGCTGAGCGGATCCCGCACGCGCGGGAGAAGTCGAAAGATCCCGCAAAGGTGCCTGTGGGTTTCGCAACGGGATTCCTCGACTTCGCTCGGAATGACAGGAAATGCTACGCGCACGCAAGCTCTGCGGACGCTGGCGCCACGTGTGTCTCTTCCGACCGCTGCGAAATATGCCGGTAATGACTATCGCGCTGAACAGGCTCGCGGCCAGCTTCGCGAATGGCGTGTTCAAGCGCGGCAATAGTTTGCTGTTGCGGCGTGGTGGCACCGGCCATGTGGAAAATTTTTTCCTCCAGGATTGTTCCATGGAGATCGTCGACGCCGTAACTCAACGAGACCTGCGCGAGAGGCAATCCAAGGCTGACCCAATACGCCGTCAGATGATCGATGTTGTCGAGGTAAATACGGCTCACCGCTAGATTGCGCAGTTGCTCGAATGCGGAGGCGCGCTTGATGCCGGCAAGGATGTTGTGGGATTGCGTCGGCTCGAATGCAAAAGGAACAAATCCGGTGAACCCTTCCGTCTCATCCTGCAGTTGTCGCAGTTGACGCAAGTGATCAGTCCGATGAGCAAGGGTTTCGATGTGTCCGTAAAGCATCGTGCATGTGCTGCGGCCGCCCATCGAATGCCAGGTGCGATGCACGTCGAGCCATTCGGCGGCGGTTTCCTTGCCGCGACAGATCTGGTCGCGCACGATTGGATCGAAGATCTCGGCGCCACCCCCGGTGATCGAACCAAGTCCGGCTTCGCGAAGAATTTCCAGCGTATCGGGAATCGGCATTTTGAAGACTCGCTGGGCCAAATGACGAACTTCGATGGCGGTGAATGCCTTTATATGCAGCTGCGGATCAAGCGCGCGCAGTCTCTTCAAGAGATCGAGGTACCACTCTTTTTTCAAAGTCGGATGCAATCCACCGACCATGTGCACCTCAGTGACGCCCAGCGGGAGCGCATCCGTCACAGCCTGAACGATTTCATCAATTGCGTATTCGAATGCGTGGGCGTCGCGTTTCTTGGCGGCAAACGCGCAAAACTGGCAGGATAAGATGCAAATGTTTGAGTAATTGATATACCGATTGTGGATATAGGTTGCGTAATTGCCGTTCTTTCGCTCACGCACCACGTTGGCGATCATTCCCAAGGCATTAAGATCATTCGTGCCATAAAGGGTCAGGGCATCGGCTTCGGAAATCCGCTGCTGCGCGTCGACCCTCTCAGCGATCGGTCGGAGTTCTTTCGGAATGAGCTGGTAGTTCATCGGCACTCTGGTTAATCGCGTGTGAAGCATGCACAGAGGGTCAGCGCCTTGCAACAAAAACGATGGCTACGAGGATTGTGGACGACCAGACCGCATTTTTCTGGCAAGTTTTGCCGTGTGCCAACGTCTAAGTCACAATGTCTCAGAACGATCGAGGAAACCAGGGCAGATCGGAAGAAGATGCCGATGACGTGCGACTGATGCAGTTGGTCGGCCGGGGCGATACTCGGGCGTTTGAACAGCTCATCCAGAAGCATCAGACGTTGGTGGCGGGCACCGTCGCCCGCATGCTCGGCAGCAGTTCTGACGTGGAAGACATCGCGCAGCAGGTATTTATCCGGGTTTGGAAAAGTGCGCGCCGATATGTTCCGCGCGCCAAGTTTACGACGTGGCTGTTAAAAATTACACGCAACCTGGTGTTTAATGAAATGCGTCGCACCAAGCGTCGTCCTCATGTTCCGCTGCAATCAGAGGCGGGCGCGGAGGACCCGCCTTTGAAGGATGAGACAAACCTCGCGCCGGACGCATCGCTTTTGGAGTCAGAATTGCAGCAGGCAATCGAGGAAGCGATTCAGCGGCTGCCTGAAACCCAGCGTATGGCGCTCGTTCTGCGCCGATACGAGCAGTTGAGCTACGAGCAAATCGCTGAGGTCCTCGATCTCTCGGTGCCGGCCGTAAAAAGCGTACTTTTTCGCGCGCGGACTGAGCTCCGTTCCCGGCTCAGCAAATATCTCGATTAAGCCGCAAATCCAATCTTAGCGCGATTCCTCATCCTCAAGGACTCGACCTCGGACGCGGCGTGTCTCGGTGTGATGGGTCAACACATGCACGCGTCCATCGCTCCCGCGGAAAAATGCGCTCAAAACCCAACTGACAAAGCTGATCACGATCGCGCCCCAGAACGCGGTCCCGAAGCTGTCTACATGAAATCCGGCAACGACACTGGGTACTATAAGCAGCAAGAGTCCGTTTAAAACCAGAATGAACAAGCCCAGTGTAAGGAGAATGAGCGGTGCGCTGAGGATCAACAAGATCGGCCGCACAAAAGCGTTGAGAATACCCAGCAAAAGGGACGCCCCAATGAGCGCCGCGATAGTGTCGTAATGGATCCCGCGGATGATGGACGAGGCCACCATCACCGCAATCGTCGTCGCAGCCCAGCGGAGAACGAATTGTTTCATACTACTAAGGATTTCTCATGTGGCCGCGTAACACGTAACATAGGCATCTTGCCTGTCTCGTCGAACAGGCATCCTGCCTGGTCGGGAACGAGCAGGCCAGGAAGCCTAAATTAGCGTAGGCGATGTCTGATCTAGAACGAGAAAGCACTTGCGAATGGGCCGATGAACGATAACGAGTTGAAATCATTTAACCACTGAACACCTGTGCCAAAAAAAACGAAAACTACCGGAGATGTAAATCCATCGTTGCCACAATCAGCCGCGCCGGCTCCCACAAAGAAGAACGGCAAACGCCAGACACCACGACGTGCAACCACAGCGAAAAAGCCGCGCAAGGCGAGCGGGACAAAGGACGCGAGTGAACGAATTGCACACATTTCAACTTCTCCACCGCCGGACGTGACGCGCATGCCGGAGCAACCTTCTGAGGACGCGGTCCGCCTTCGAGCCTATTTCATTTCTGAACGCCGCCGAAGATTTGCTTTGCCCGGCGACAACGAGTCCGATTGGCTCGAAGCGAAACGCCAACTGCTGGCCGAGGCTCGCCGCTGAACCGAGCGCTTGTCCCGGAAAGAATTGTTAACCACGGATCTCACGATGGATACCGATAAACCAGAATCTTTTGCCGGTTCTTTCTCTATCCGTGCCATCCGTGGTTCTTAGTTATGATGGAGAACGCGATTGCCGATCTCAAAGAAGCTTTGCAAGAACGTCTCGCAGTTATTCGCGACGAGGAGAGCCGCCGTGATGAGGCAAGACACATAGATCGATTGCGCGCGATCTCGGAAAAGATCGACAAATTGCAAGCGGCGCTTCCGCAGCCGATCGATCCTCGATTGGCGCATTATCTTCAGCGTTGCAGCTACGACAAGGCGCTGGAATTCCTGGAAGAGCTATAGCGGCGTGACGCAGACAATCTTGTCTGCGGTCACCGGAAATCGCCAAAGCAGCCAGGAAGAGACAGCGCAGATCTGCAAATGTAGCTCAAGCTTCCGGTCCGCCATGGGACGGATTCGCCGTGGCGAACCTGACACGTCATGCAGGCTTCCCACCCTGCTTACTTCCGACCGGGCAAGACGCCCGTCATCGACTCTCAGGCGTACGACGATAATTTTGGGATCCCGACTGCCCGCATAACCGGCTACATTACCTGTGATCCACTTCTCTCCTCGTGGCCTGGGCAAGTTCGCACCGCCACAGAGATTGTAACACCGTCTCGCCGTGCGCTCATCATTCGGTTAGACCTCATCGACGTAAGCCGGTGGCGCCGCGCGCTAATGCAGAGATGTATGTCCGCGGACAACATCGACAACTTCACGAGCTTTTAGGCCTAGACCTTATGGCTGCGGGCGCGAAGTGAGCGCGCGAGCACGTGGGTTGAAAAAGTGAGTGTGTTTGCCGTTCATATTTTTCGCGGGCTACTCGCCTTTTTTGAGGTGGAGCAGAG